>NZ_DBHIVL010000012.1:0-41379 GCF_057271695.1 Centipeda sp. (in: firmicutes) | reverse complement strand
CGCGTAAGTCAGCGGCGAAGAACAAGGCGGACAGGCTCAAACAGTATTTGTCCGATTGCCTCCATGGGGAGAAGATTCAGGACAAAGAGTTTTCGATTGGTTGGCGTAAGAGCCGGAGAATTCATATTGATGAAGGGGCTGCCATTCCACCAGCGTATTTGATTCCTGTGCCAGATAAGGTGGACAAGCAAGGCTTGAAAGATGCGCTGCGGCAGGGTGTGCTCCTGCCGGGGATTACGCTGATGGAGTACAATAATATTCAGATTCAATAATGGATGAATCCCCTGTGCCGCGTATGGTACAGGGGAAATCTTTTGGGAGGAATATGTAATGAAGAAAATTGCGGCAAAAATGATTGCGGTCATGCGCGAGTGCAGTCATATCGCAAAAAATGGAACGAACAGCTTTTATGGATACACCTACGCGACGTGTGCTGATGTTCTGAGCAAAGTGAATGCTGCTCTTGTACAGCAGGGGCTTGCCTCGCTTGTTATTCCTGAGCTTATCAGCTTGGAGGAGGTCAAGACGGCAAAGGGCAGCATCGAGCACCTTGCGACGGTGAAGGTGAATATCACGCTGATCGACCGTGATTCGGATGAGAGCATGCTCATTACGGGGCTTGGGAGTGGGCAGGACAGCGGTGATAAGGCGGTGATGAAGGCGCAGACCGCAGCCGTTAAATACGCCTATATGCTCAGTCTATCCATCAGCACAGGCGACGATCCAGAGGCAGATGCGCGGACGGATGAGAGTACGTCCGTTGACCCCTCAAGAAAAACCACTCCGATCAAAACGACGGCAAAGAGTCGCGCTGTTGCGATTCCACTGAAGCAGGAACGCCCCGCTGCGGGTGCTGCATCTTACTGTGAGGAGTGCGGCATAAAGCTGACCGATAAGGTGCGGGCATTCTCTGAGAGCAGATACCATCGTATGCTTTGTATGGACTGTCAGAAGCGGGCACTGGCGGGAGCATAACAAAAAGAGCTGCCAGCAATGACAGCTCTGAGATCTCACAACGCTTTACGGCGTCCATATCAAGTTTGCAGAGAGTAGGTGAAACAGATGGGCTTCTCCACGTTTTCCTGACTGTTCATGGTAGAGGCGGATCGCATTATGCAGTTTATCGATATCCGCAAAGTAACGCTGTATGAAATCGCGACTTTTGATGTGCTCGCCCGGAAAGAGGATCTCTGCGCAATAGGAGCTGGGCTTATAGCGCGTCTTGTCTTTTTGCAGATACTTCTCGACTTGCCCTTCAGCGATAATCAGTAGCATCTCAATTTCTGGGCGTGTGTAGATGTTATGCACAGGATAGCGTTCTGCATAGAGGGGTGGGAGTTTGAAGGAATCCTTTTTGGAATCCAGAATCCGCAGGATATTCACACGCCGTTGGTATGCTCGATTCAGAAAGGAAGACTGAATCTCAGAGGACTTTCGCTTGCGGGTGACTTCTCTTCCAACCAGATTATCATGAGCAAATACGAGGCTGTTATGGTCGAGCAGCAATTCAATGATTGCCTGCTCCGCCGCGCCCTCGCAGATGCAGATGACATATTCTTCTTTCAGGTGGTCGAAGTTTAGCCCATCTTGCTGCATAGATAGTCCTCCAACGCCTGAATGCTCTCGTATGACGGAGCCGTTCCCTCAATATAGTTCGAGAGGATTACATCGCTTTTCTTGACATCATTCCGCTTGACCTCGGATGCGTAGTTCAGCAGCTCGATTGAGGCGTCTGTCTGATTACGGCGCGTAATATAGATGTTATCCTTGCGATCCATAAAATCGAGGATTTCTGCATAGTGCGTGGAGAAAATGAGGCATGCGCCATGCTTGTTGATACGCTCATTTTTAAAGATATTCGTAATCATGCGCACGAGCTCTTTGTTCATGTGATTCTCAAGCTCATCAACAATAAGATACCCACCTGTTTGGAGAACATTCTCAATGAGCATCATGATGTTCTGCCCCTTGATTGTACCAGAGGAGACGAGGTTATTGATCCTCCACACATTTGTGCCACTTATAGGGCGCGAATCATTTTTGAATTTTACAGTATAGGTAACATCATCATTTGACTCAGAGGCAGTGAGTTCATCCAGAGTTGGGTCAAAAACATTCAGAATCTCAGTGGGCGAAGATCCTCTTTGGTGTAAAAAATTGATGTTTGCTGAATTAATTAACGAACATAAACAAGATCGCTGACTACGTGCGATTCTTATTATTATGCTATCGTCATCTTGTAAAAAAACAAGAGTTTCTTGTGGTAACTTTGACCGATAAAGCATCGGCTTTGTGTCACCAAAATATAGTACGTCCTTTTTTGACTTCATAGATGCAAGAGGTTTCTTGAAAAGGATTTCCTCTTGAAAATAAAGCTCTGTGTCAGCAATCCGAGACGCTTTTCTTATGCCTATAATAGAGCTCAGCTCATAGCACATACCTCGATAGGAAAAGTCTAAGATAATTTTTGTTCCTTCTTGTAAGAGCTCCTTCCCGTATGAAATTTCATTGAGACTTACATGGTCTAAGAGAAATGCCATGGCAAAAAAAATTAGTTTCAGTGAAGATGTTTTGCCGGATGCATTGATGCCAACAAATGCAGCAAGTTTTTGTGTATAGAGACTCTTACGCACCTGAAATACTTGTGTAGGATCAGAGACACGATCCTCAGCCATGAGACTAAACTCAAAGCAACCATCATGAAAGAGTGGGATGTTCTCATAACGTATGCGGAGTATCTTGATAGAATCTGTCATAAAATCTCCTCCTATGAGAATATTATAGCATAAAACACTGTTTATAACCACGAGAAACGTTTATAAATAGTAAACGAAAGTGCTAGAAAACAAAAAAGCACCATCATTCCTGACAGTGCAGTGCTCTCTATGGAGCGGGCAATGGGAATCGAACCCACCTCCCGAGCTTGGGAAGCTCGTATTCTACCGATGAACTATGCCCGCAATTTTTGGAAGCCCGATAAGGTGTAAATAAGGTGTAAGGACTTCGTTTTTCGCCTCTGAGAAAATTCTGCAAAGGCTTGGTATTCTTTGCTCTACGGGATTCGCTCCAAAGTGTGGAATATAAGCTTGAGAAGCTTTCATTCTACCGATGAACTACGCCCGCGAACAGTCCTATGATAGCAGATTCGGCAGCGTTTGTCAAATCTGTCGGATCGGTGCACGTGCATTTCGATGATGCGGCGGTTATCCCTGTTCCGTGCGCCGTTCCTTCTCAAGGTAGACGAGGAGGACGGAGATGTCGGCGGGGGAGACACCGCTGATGCGGGATGCCTGTCCGATGGAGCGCGGGCGGATGGCGGCGAGTTTTTCCGCCGCCTCAAGGCGCAGACTTGTGATGACACTGTAGTCCAGCCCATCGGGGATGCGGCAGCTCTCCAGACGCTGCGTGCGTGCGATCTGTTCGCGTTGCTTCTTTATATATCCGTCATACCGCGCCATGATCTCGACCTCCTCCTTGACATCTGCCGCAAGAGGCGGGAGGTCAAAGAGCGGGGCGAGCGCGTCATAGCTTCCCTCGCGTGAGAGGAGGGCGAGAAGCGTCATGGGGACGCGCAGGGGGGATAGACCTGCTGCGCCAAGACGCGCTTCGGTATCGGCACTCGGGCTGAGTTTTGTCGCTTCCAAGCGATGCAGGCTCTCCTCGATGGCATCCCTCTTTGCCGTAAAGCGAGCCCACCGTGCGTCGCTGACGAGACCGATGGTGCGGCCAATGGGGGTGAGTCTGAGATCGGCGTTATCCTGCCGGAGGATGAGGCGGTACTCGGCACGGCTTGTCATCATGCGGTACGGCTCGTCTGTACCCTTTGTCACGAGATCGTCGATGAGGACGCCGATGTAGCCGTCGCTACGGCGCAGGATCAGCGGCTCCTCCCCTTTGATTTCGCGCACGGCATTGATGCCGGCGATGAGTCCCTGCGCCGCCGCCTCCTCGTAGCCGCTCGTGCCGTTCGACTGTCCGGCAGAGTAGAGCCCTCGGATGTGCATGACGGCAAGCGTTGGGGCGAGTTGGAGCGGGTCGAGACAGTCATACTCAATGGCGTAGCCGGGGCGCATAATGCGCGCGTGCTCAAGTCCCGCGATGGTCGTGAGGAATGCCTCCTGCACGTCGGTCGGCAGACTGGTGGACATGCCTTGCACGTAAATCTCGTTGGTATGCAGTCCCTCGGGTTCGAGAAAGAGCTGGTGACGCTCCTTGTCGGGGAAGCGTGCGATCTTCGTCTCGACGGAGGGGCAGTAGCGCGGCCCGACGCCCTCAATCACACCGTTCGCCATCGGGGCACGGTGGAGATTTGCACGAATAACCTCGTGCGTCACTTCGTTTGTATAGCCGAGGTAGCACGGTGTCTGTTCGTCCGGCATCGTATTCGTCAAAAAGGAGAATGCAGGTGCCGTCGGGTCACCCGCCTGTATGGTGGTTTTGCTGAAGTCGATGGTGCGGCGGTCGATGCGTGCGGGCGTGCCGGTCTTAAAGCGCATGAGCTTCAGGCCAAGTGCGCTGAGCGAGTCCGAGAGTGCCATCGCAGGACGCTGTCCGTTCGGACCGCTGTCGTAGATGGTCTCACCGAGGATGATGCGCCCGCGCAGGTACGTCCCCGTGGCGATAATCACGGCGCGTGCGGTGAGGCGTTCGCCCGTCTCGCAGAGGACACCCGTGACACGCTTTTCCCCCGCAGTTTCCTCTGTGAGAAGCTCTGTCACAAGCAGCTGACGCACCGCGAGGTTCTCGGTGTTTTCGACGGTTTCCTTCATGATGCGCTGATAGAGGAACTTGTCCGCCTGCATACGGAGGGAATGGACAGCAGGCCCCTTGCCCGTGTTGAGGAGACGCCGCTGAATGCTCGCACGGTCGGCGGCGATGCCCATCTCCCCGCCGAGTGCATCGATCTCACGGACGAGATGACTCTTGCCGGGGCCGCCAATGGAGGGGTTGCATGGCAGCATAGCGATGTTGTCAAGCGAGAGCGTGACGATGAGTGTGCGCTGTCCCAGACGCGCGGCGGCAAGTGCCGCCTCGACACCTGCATGACCTGCGCCAATCACGATGATATCATAATCTGTAGTGGTATTCACATCAGGATTCCTTTGGATTATGTCACATAAAATATGTTATCTTTGTGTTATTCCGATACAATGAAATTCACAGGTACTTCGCGCAGCTCTGTCTCCATCCGCCGCCAGCGAATGCCCGCAGAGTCAAACATCCGCTTGGAGATCTTCGTCGCCTCGGTCGCGGCGTATTTGTCCGAGAGGTAGATGACCTCGCGGATGCCGCTCTGGATGATCGCCTTGCAGCATTCGTTGCACGGGAACAGGGAGACGTAGATACGACAGCCCTTCAGTGACGTGCTCGCATTCAGGATGGCGTTCAGCTCGGCGTGCACGACGTAGGGGTATTTCTGCTCGGCGAATTCGCCCGTCCGCCCCCACGGGTACTCGCGGTCATCGCAGCCGTTCGGCATGCCGTTGTAGCCGACGCCGACGATGTGCTTGTCCTCGTTGACGATGCACGCGCCGACCTGCGTGTGCGGGTCCTTGCTGCGGTAGGCGGAGAAGATCGCAACACCCATGAAGTATTCGTCCCAAGAGATAATCATACTACTCTCCTTGCACAACATACGTTCGTTTGTTATAATGAGAAAAGGCACTGCTGTCAAAAACGGTAGGCGGCTAATCTCGCCCCCGAAAGGGGGAATACACATGGATACCTATGAGTTCCTATCATTTCTCATAGTATATACCATACTGATTCTGTCAGTAAAAAGATAAACGAGAAAACCCCGCCTTGCGCTCCAAATCGTAGGCGGGGAATCTCTCTGCTTTAGCATTAGGGGCGGCCGCCCATCGGCAGTGCCCTTTTTCTATGCTTATTTTACTTCAATTCGCGCAGTTCGTCAAGCGTTGCGCTCACTTCACGAAGAGTCCGCGATAGAGGCGCGGGCTGCGCACGCCCGGCTTGATCTCGCCGCTGATGGAGTAGAGTGCGCCCTTTGCCATGACGAGTGCCTCACCGCAGGGTGCGGGGAACGGCAGCTGTCCGACGGTGCGCCATGCGTCGGTCTTGGCGTTATAGACGAGGATGTCGCGATTCCAATGGTAGTCCTCGGGGGACATGGTAAAGTAGTGGGCGCGGAATGCGTCTTTTTCCTCGCCTTGCAGAGTGCTTAGATTCGATACTGCCCAGTTGTAAATCTCGTGGTTGAAGCCGCCGACGACCAGCATCTCGTCCGCATTGAGACGTACGGAACGCGCACCGAGGAGCGAGACGGGGGTGCCGTTCACGTTCGGCCCCTTGACCTCTGTCCACGTGCGCGCCTTCGGATCGTAGGCATAGCCGTCCGTGTACGCTACGTTCGCGCCGCCGCTAAACACGTAGAGCCGCCCACCGAGGAACTCCGCAACGGACTGCTCGCGTGCCTCGCCGGGGAAGTCGGGCAGTGTGGTGAGCGTTCCCGTCCGTACATCGTAGGTGTAGAACTGCTTGCTGAGTGTGCCGTCCTGCTTGCCGCCGCCGAGGTACACTGTGCCCTTGTCATAGGCGGCAACACCGTTCTGGAGGGCAAAGGGCAGGGCGGGCAGCGTCTCTGTATGGAGTTTTCCGTTCGGCGCGGTGAGGCGTGTCACTGCACGCGCCCCTATCTCGTCGGTACTGCCGCCGAAGTAGAGCACGCCGTCCGGTGTCGTCACGGATACGCCGTAGCCGACGGGGTACGGCATCTGCGCGTGATCTGTCTCGGTGAGCCCTGCTGGCGTGGCGCGCAGGACGTAGATGTCGGGATAGGTCACCTTTGCCCCGCCCGTGAGCGGCCCGCCATCGGGGAAGTTCGCGCCGCCTCCGACGATGATGCAGTCGCCGAACGTCCCCTGTACGAGACCCGCAACGCCGATGTTCTCCGCGTATCCTGCGGCGGGGGAGAGTGTGCCGACCGACTGCCACGCGAGCGCAGGTGTGCCGACCTCGGCGGGCGCGGCTGCAGCCGTGAGCGGGGCAAGGGCGATGAGTGCCGCGAGCACGGCGTGACGGAATGAACGAGTCATATCATTTCCTCCTTTTGTATCGGGGCATAGGAAGCGCGGATACACGCAGTCCCCATCATCTTGGCGCATATTTCCACCTGTACTGCGCTGTCGAGCCTCCCCACAGCTTTAGCTTTGGCTATGCATTCGACCGATCTCTCTGACGGGAAAAATCTGAACCAATCCGATAGACTCCATTTTATCAGCGAGTCCTTAAAATATTTTCTATTTTTACAAGGAAATGATAGCATATTTGACGATAAAATTCAAATATTTTTCATATTATTCATGCATTCTTCGGAACTTTCGTGCCGCGCCGTGATTGCGCCGTTCGTTTCGGTAACGGTGATCCTCTTTTCCTCCGATTTCAGTGTGTCGGGGTGATCCGTGCGGTAGTGTGCGCCCCTGCTTTCCCGTCGGAGCAGAGCTGCTGTCAGAACTGCCGTCGCCGTCCGCAGCTGGGCGGACAGGCGAAGGGATGCAGCTGCATCCGCTGCAGCCGTCGCGGGAGCATTACGCTCCATTTCCTCCAGTGCATCCGTGCAGAAGCGGATTGCCCGCGTCAGCCCCTCCGCGCTGCGTGCGATCATGGCATTCTCTGTCATCAGGCTGCGGAGACGGCTGCGTGTGGCGTTTGCGTCGGGGATGCTGTGCGCGTGCAGGAGGATCGCATCGTCCGCAGCCATTGTGCCGCGCGCCTCCGTGGCGGCGGATTTGCCCGCGATCTCTCCGAATACAAGCCCGTTTGCACTGGACAGCCCGCCGATCCGATCCGCCCCGTGTATCCCGCCGGTCACTTCGCCGCAGGCATAAAGGCCGGGGACATCCGTTGCGGCATCGCTGTCGATCACGATGCCGCCGTTCGCTGCATGGGCGTACATCCCGATTCGCACGGGATCGTTCGGGGTCAGCCCCTTTTTCTCGCGCAGCCAGTCGAAATAGGTCGCGATAAACTCGGGCGGATTTTGCTTCATCTCGTCCGAATAGCTCGCATACGCCCCGCCGCTCTGCTCCGCGCGTGCAATGGCGAAGTCGACCGCGCGATCCGCGCCCGCAGAGGTAAACGGCCCGTGCGTGGAGCGCTGCGCCAACAGTGCGGCGCGGTTCGGCAGATGCGCCAAGATGTCGTTTCCGTCCGCGTCGCAGAAGGTGGCAAAACGAAAGGTCTTTTCATTGAATACGGTCTTTGGCGCAGGGGAGAGGAAGCCGGGCATCATCTGCATGAACTCCATATTGATGAGCCGTGCCCCCGCCCGCAGTGCCAAGGCGTGTCCCGTCCCCGTGACATCGGCGGTCGTGAGACAGTTCTGAAACAGCCCGCTGTAACCGCCCGTGGCGAGGACGACCGCCTTGCTGCGAATGGCGAGGAGGCGGTTCTTCGCTGCGAACACTGCGCCGCACACGCGTCCGCTGCGCTGAACGAGTTCCAATGCCTCATGATGGGGGCAGAGCCGCACCCCGTATTCCGACAGCTCCTTTTGGAAGACGGCACGCATACGGGCGGCTTCCAGACCGTTCCAATTTCGCCGCTTGTGGTCAAAACAGGGGATAAACTCTTTTTCATCGGATTTTTCCGCCGTCCGCAGCCGTATGCCGCGTGCTTTCAGCGTGTTGATCGCGGGATTGATCTTGTGTACGAAGGTTTTGACGAGCGCGGGTGTCGTCATCCCTGCCCCGACTCGTGCAATGCTTGCGGCAAGGTCGTCCTCGTCCGCCGCGTCCACAGGACCGATCAGCCCCAGTCCCCACGTCCCCGGGAAAAAGCTGGAGCCGGAAAAGATCTCCGTACTGCTCGTGAGCACGACGGCGCAGCCCTCTTTTGCCGCCGCAATCGCCGCACAGACACCGGCAATGCCCGCGCCGAGCACAAGCACGTCACAGTGGTCTTGGGATGGAATAATCATGTGGTCTTTCTCCTTATCAGGACATCTGCTCGGTCAGAGGGGTGACACACCCCTGCGGTTCGGCGTATGCTTTGCGTTCACACGAGGTCGACGCGCAGCACGCCGTCGATCTGGCGCAGTGTGTCCACAATGAATGTGGGCTTCAGATGTTCGCCGTTATACACCTCGAAGTTCAGATAGACGCGCCGCTCGCCGGGAGTCTCCGCCTCGTCCTCGTCCGTCTTGACCTTCACGCCGCGCGAGCGCAGGTGCAGATCCTCAATGCACGCGCTGATGCGCATGATTTGCCCGGGGCGGTCAACGGTGTGGATGGAGAGCGAGAGCATGTGATCGTGGTCGACCCACGCGTCGAGGCGCGAGAGGTTGCCGAGGATCAGGAAGACAATCGCCGTCGTCACACCTGCGCTGAGGTAGAATCCCGCGCCGACCGCGAGCCCCACGCCTGCGACCACCCAGAGCGTCGCCGCCGTCGTAAGCCCCGTGACGGTCAGCCCCTCCTTCATGATCGCACCCGCGCCGAGGAAGCCGATGCCGCTGACGACCTGCGCCGCGAGTCGTGCGGGGTCGGCGTTCGTTTTCCCCTCCACGTTGTCGTACAGTGCCTGTGACATCAGCATGATAAGGCACGAGCCGAGCGCAACCAGCATATTTGTCCGAAGCCCTGCAGACTTGTGCCGCATCTGCCGCTCATAGCCGATGATTCCGCCCATCGCGCACGAGAGCACGAGACGCAGACAGATCTCCCATTCCTGCATGAGATACTTCCCTTCTATAAATATATGTTTGTCAAATTCGTATTCCTCGCAAGGAGTACAGATGAGCACTGTTCCACATTATCCACAACTGTGCAGAACTCTGTGGACAAAATTGTTCAAAAGTCCGAAAACGCCTTTATCCACATAGTTTTACACAGTGTTCATAATTTTTACGAACGATTTTACAATTTCTGTGGATAATGTGGATAAAACGGTGGATAACCCCATATATGGAGTGAAAAATATATGAAAATCTATATTTTGTGCGATGGAACGGTAAACTTATCCACAGCCCGACGGGAAAAAACAGGGAAAACTTTCCACGATGCTCCCGCAGTTTTGCACAGCCCCATCAGCGTTCCTCCACACGCCACACACGATAGGGATGTGCGATCAGAGCTGCATTGTAGTAGCGTTTCAACCCCGTTACCTCCGTGTCAATCCATGGGGGCAGGGCGAACTCCTCCGTCTCGGACGTGAGCTCGATCTCCGCGATGACGAGCCCCTCGTTCGCACCGTGGAAAACATCCACCTCCCAGATGTGCGCGGCATAGTTTTCCACATAGCGTGTTTTTTCCACAAGCGGCTCGTCGCAGAGCGCGAGCAGTTCTTGCGCCTCGGCAAGGGGGATCTTATACTCGTATTCGAGTCGTCGCGCTCCCTCTGTTTTTCCTTTGATGGTCAGGAATCCCTGTATACCTGCCGTTCGGATTCGTACGGTTCGATTCGGATCACGCGAGAGATAGCCCTGTGCCATTTCAATTCCGATGCCTGTCGGTCGGAACGTATTCGCAACCTTGAATTTTCGTTCGATTTCAACACCCATGAAGCCGCGTCCTTTCTGGATTCTATTGAAGAATACCTTGCATATTCCGCGCGTTTGCTATATATTATGTGATACTGAACGGATGGAGTTATTGTAACAGCACTTTTTGCGGAGCGCAACCACACCGCGCTGAATACACATCCGCAGGCAGGGAATGCTTCGCCCACAGGAATACAAGGGAGGAAAGGATCGATCCCGTTTTGACTACATTACCACCGAAGAGACGCACAACGAAGAAGCGCATCTGGCCGTACGTCCTGCTCGGCACCCTCCTCATCTTTGTGCTCGCAGCGGTTGCGGGCGCGTTCTTCGCCCAGAGCAGTCTGCTCGACCGCACGAAGAGCGACCACAAGGAGGAGCTTCTCGTTGCAAAGGACAAGGCGACGATCATGATTATGGGCGTCGACGAGCGCGAGGGCGACGTGGGGCGCAGCGATACGCTCATGGTCGCCACCATCGACCCCGTGCGCAATGAGACTGCACTCCTCTCCATCCCGCGTGACACGCGCGTTGCCATCCCGCGGAACGGATACGACAAGATCAACGCCGCCTACGCCTATGGCGGGGAGAAACTGACGCAGACCACCGTCGAGGATCTCCTCGGCGTGCGCATCGACCACTATGTCATCATCAATACCCACGCATTTCAAAAGATCGTCGATGCCATCGGCGGCATCGACATCGACGTGGAAAAGCGGATGTACTATGAAGACCCGTGGGACGACGATGGCGGGCTCATCATCGACCTGCGCCCGGGGCGGCAGCACATGGACGGCAAAACCGCCGTCACCTACGTCCGCTACCGCGACGAGGAGGGCGATATCGGGCGCGTCAAACGCCAGCAGAAATTCATGCGTGCGTGCGTCGATGCCGTCACCACGCCCGCGATCCTGCCGCGCCTGCCGGGCATCATCAGCAGCGTCATCGACAGCGTCAAGACCGACCTCAGCGTCCGCCAGATGCTCGAGTTCATCGGCACGCTCAAGGAGTCGCAGGCAAAGGGGCTGCGCACCGACATGGTGCCCGGCCGCCCGCTCTACATCGACGGCGTGAGCTACTGGGTGCCCGATATGGCGCAGCTGCGGCGCGGCATGGCGAACGCCCTCGGCGTCACCCTCACGAACACCGAGCGCAGCCGCATGGAGCGCGCCGTGCGTGAGTATGAGGACTCCATCCCCGCAGATGCGACCGAGCTGCCCGCAGGCGATACCTCCGTCGGACACGCCGTCAGTGTCGATGAGGCCCTCGGCAGCAGTCGGAAAAAATCGTCCGACCGCACCGCGAAAGAGGATGCCGACGAGCGCAGGACGAACACTGACGAGCGCACGCACACGGACACGCGCACAAAAGCGCGTGACGCGGCAGACGAGCGCACCACGCGTCCCGGTCGCAGCAGTGAACCCGTCCCCGCCACCGATTCGGGGCGGCACGCGAGCACGCGGCAGAGCGCAGACGCCCCCGTGGAGCAGCCCGCCGCGCGGACAACCCGCAGTGCGAGCTCCGATGCGCCAACGCGCGGGAGTGCGGACACGGGCAAGGAAGAATAATTTTTAGGGAATCACTGATAAAATGAAGTCCGTCAGATTGGTGTAGATTTTTTGTCCTGTCAAGGAGACAAACCGGACGCATAGCAGAGGCTATGTGGAGGATTTGTCGACGCAGAGAGGGCGAAAAAGATGCACCAAGATGATTGGGCTGAATTTATCAGTGCTTCCTTAGGAGAGCATACGGGAGGTTTCCCGCAGAAAGGAAGATGTATCATGGCAAGCAAATTTGACGCAGAGGCACTCGAACTCCATAAACGCTATCAGGGCAAACTCGCAATCACACCGACTGTTCCCCTCGAGACGCGCGACGACCTCAGCCGCGCTTACACACCGGGCGTTGCTGCGCCGTGCCTTGCGATCAAGGAGAACCCCGAGACCATCTACGACTACACCACCAAGGGCAACATGGTCGCCGTCGTCACGAACGGCACCGCCGTTCTCGGCCTCGGCAACATCGGCGCGGGCGCAGGCCTGCCCGTCATGGAGGGCAAATCCATCCTCTTCAAGGGCTTTGCGGGTGTGGACTCCGTCCCTGTCTGCGTGAACAGCCAGAAAGTCGAGGATGTGGTCAAGGTCTGCCAGCTGATCGCCCCCACCTACGGCGGCATCAACCTCGAGGACATCAAGGCACCTCAGTGCTTTGACATCGAAAGCGAGCTGAAGAAGACCCTCGACATCCCCGTGTTCCACGATGACCAGCACGGCACTGCCATCGTCGTTGTCTCCGCGCTCCTCAACGCCTACAAGTACCTCGACAAGGATCTGCGCACGGCGAAGATCGTCATCAACGGTGCGGGCGCGGCAGGACAGGCAATCGCGCGCCTCCTCTTCTCCTACGGCATCCAGACCGTTGTCCTCTGCGACACGACGGGCGCGGTCTACGAGGGGCGTACGGAGAACATGAACCCCTACAAGGACGCGCTTGCAAAGGTCTCCAACCGTCAGAAGGAAAAGGGCACGCTCGCACAAATCGTCAAGGGCAAGGACATCTTCATCGGCGTTTCTGCGCCCGGCAGCCTCACCCCCGAGATGATCAAGAGCATGAATGCGGATCCCGTCATCATGGCGATGGCGAACCCCGTCCCCGAAATCCTGCCCGACGAGGCAAAGGCGGCAGGCGCACGCATCGTCTGCACGGGTCGCTCCGACTTCCCCAACCAGGTCAACAACCTCCTTGCATTCCCCGGCATCTTCCGTGGGGCACTCGACGTGCGTGCGAAGGAGATCAACGATGAGATGAAGATCGCTGCCGCGAATGCAATCGCTTCCCTCATCCCTGAGTGCGAGCTCAACGAGACCAACATCATCGCGAGCCCGCTCGACCCGCGCGTCGCACCCGCCGTCGCCTCCGCCGTCGCAAAGGCTGCGCTCGACACCGGCGTCGCCCGCCTGACGGACGTCACACCCGAGGCCGTCGCCGCCCATACGCGTGAACTCTTGGGACATACGGTTGCTTGATGCAATAAGCATAAACGCAGTGCTGCCGAAGGACAACAATCCTTCGGCGGCATTTTTTAATAGGAATCACTGATAAAATGAAGTCCTCCCGATTGGTGTAGATTTTCATCCGAACAAGGTGGAAAACCGGACGCAGAGCGGTGCTCTGTGGGGATTTCCCGCCGACGTGCGGACGAAAAAGATGCGCCAAGGTGGCGTGGCTGAATTTATCCGTGCTTCCCTAATCATTCCGTTTTCGAACGAAAAAATACCGCCCAAGGGCAGTCGTCTTTCGGCGGTGTTTTTCTTTTCAAACTTTGTGTACGAATTTCTCCCAGATCTCCGCGTATGCATCCTCCACGGCACGGACGTAGAGCGGCGCGTCGGTCAGCGGTGCGCGTCCCAGTATGGCACGCAGATTCATCCGCAGAGCGCACAGCGTTTCGGGGGAGGAGGCGAGTGTCCGTGCGATCTGCACATAGTCTGCGGGATCTTTCGCGATGAGTTCGGGTAGATTCGCGTTGATGAGCAGGCTCTCGCCGAAGCGTGCGCCGTGGCTCTCCCCGCGAAGCGTTACAACGGGGACGCCCATCGCCAGTGCCTCGCAGGTGGTGATGCCGCCCGTGTAGGGGAATGTGTCGAGTGCGATGTCCATATCCCCGTACTCCGCGAGATGGTCGCGGGTGAATCCGCGCATCTCCACACATTCTGCGGGAATTCCGCAGCGGGCGAAACGCTCCGCCGCGTGCGCACGTCCCTCCGCACTGCCGAACAGCTTGCTCTTGAGGAGGAGACGCGCCCCCGGCACTGCCGCAAGCACTTCCCGCCAGAGAAGGAGTACCTCATCGGTCACTTTGTTGAAATTGTTGAACGAGCCGAACGTGACAGAGCCGCTGCGCTCCATCGGCGGCGGGGTGATGGCGGGCAGATCTGCGGGCAGCGTGTAGCAGAAATGGCTGCGCGGCAAGCGGATCATCTCCTCGGTAAAGGCATCGTCCGCCGTGCCTACGGGATCGACGTACACATCCGAGAGCATATACGAGACGGCGGGCAGTCCCGTCGTGTTGAAGTAGCCGATGCCCGTCACCTGTACGGGCGCGGGCTTGTGCGCGAGGACGGGAAGGCAGTTGTTCTGCGTGTGCCCCGCAAGATCCACGAGAATGTCGATCTCGTCCGCGCGTACGCGTGCCGCAATCTCCTCTGCGGCCATCCCCTGTATGTTGCGCCACGCATCCGCCTGTGCGCGGAACTCCTCTGAGACACGATCCTCCGCGCCGTTCATGTAGCAGTAGACGGCAAAACGGGAGCGATCCGAGCGATGCAGGAGCGGGCGCACGAGCGTTCCGACGGGATGTGCGCGCAGGTCAGGCGAGATGTAGCCGATGCGGATGCGGTCGTGCCCGCGCATAGCGTCTGCACGAGATGCGAGCGGCGTGACATCCGCATAGAGCGCAGCGTAGCCGCGTGCGAGGTTTGCGTAGGAGGAACGCTGCGCGGCGGGCAGATAGTTCGCGGCAAAGAGCGCGTTGCTGTATTCGATCGCCTTCTTCTCACGCGTCGTTTCGAGACGGCTCGATGCGCGGAAGGCATCGACCGCCGCCGCGCTCGCGCCCGTCACCGTCAGTGCTTCGCCGAGCAGACTGTAGGCACTCGCGAGAAAGACTGTGTGGTAGGCAGGATTGTCCCCTGCGGCAATGCGCTGTTCGAGTGCGGCGATCAAGGAGCGCAGATGCGTGATCGCGGTGCAGAACTTTCCCTCGGCGCGGTCGATGTAGATCTCCTGCCGTGCCGCGCCCACGTGGTCGGGACGCAGCGCACGGATGCGTGCAATCTCCGCACGCGCCTCCTCGTACGTCCCAAGCCCCGTCAGTGCCGCTGCACGGATGTAGCGCATCTCTACATCCTCGGGCAGAGCGGCGAGCATCTCCCCCGTCAGCTCCGCTGCGCGTGCATATTCCCGCGCCTCATACAGCGCATTCGCCCGCACGAGCATCTTCTGTCGCCGCGCCGCTATCTTCTTCATGCGTCCGCCTCCTCCGTACAGTGCTTCCTCAAATTGTTATTCGACGAGGGCGCAGGGAAATCCTTTATTACCGCTATCCTGCGGCTATGTGTGCTCCGTAGCAAACCCTAGTGAAGCGAGCGGGAAAAGCACACGTTCTGCCCCCTGCGGATTTTAACCGTTCAAGCGAAGCGCGTTTGGAATCCGCAGGTATTTAGGCAGATAAGTGTGCGGCCGCTTGCGTAACGAGGGTTCTGCGAGGAGCGCACAAGTAGAAGGACACCCCCGTATTCCCCGCAGACATAGACTTTTCGTCGTGAAAATGCTATAATCATCGTGGAATATTATCGAACGAACATAAAGAGGTGACATTTTGGATCTGGATTTTGGACAGGGGCGCATCGTCCCGGTCAACCTCGAACACGAGATGAAGAACTCCTACATCGACTACGCGATGAGCGTCATTGTCGCACGCGCCCTCCCCGATGTGCGCGACGGACTGAAGCCCGTACACCGCCGCATCCTCTACGCGATGCAGGGCTCGGGCATGACGAGCTCCAAGCCGTACAAAAAATCGGCGCGTATCGTCGGTGAAGTGCTCGGTAAATATCACCCGCACGGCGACACCTCCGTCTATGACGCGATCGTCCGCATGGCGCAGGACTTCTCCATGCGCTATATGCTCGCGGACGGGCACGGCAACTTCGGCTCGGTCGACGGGGATTCTGCGGCGGCGATGCGCTACACCGAGGTACGCATGTCGAAGATCGCAGAGCTCATGCTGCGTGACATCGACAAGGAAACGGTCGACTTTACGGACAACTACGACGGCTCGGAGAAAGAGCCGACCGTCCTCCCCGCGAAATTCCCGCAGCTGCTCGTCAACGGCACGGCGGGCATCGCCGTCGGCATGGCGACGAACATCCCGCCGCACAACATGGTCGAGGTCATCAACGGCACGCTGATGCTCATTGATAACCCCGAGACAACCATCGAGGAACTCATGGGCGTTATCAAGGGCCCCGACTTCCCGACGGCAGGGCTCATCCTCGGCACGGAGGAGATCCGCAAGGCATATATGACGGGGCGCGGCGTGGTGAAGATGCGTGCACGCGCCCATATTGAAACCATGAGCAACGGCAAGCCGCGCATCATTGTCACCGAGCTCCCGTACCAGGTCAACAAGGCACGTCTCATCGAGAAAATCGCCGAGCTCGTCCGCGACAAGCAGATCGACGGCGTGACGGATCTGCGCGACGAGTCCGACCGCAGTGGTATGCGCATCGTCATTGAGCTGCGCCGCGACAGTGCGCCCAACGTCATACTCAACCAGCTCTATAAGCACACGCAGCTGCAGGACAGCTTCGGCATCATCATGCTCGCCCTCGTGGACGGGCAGCCCGTCATCATGAACATCAAGCAGATGCTCGGGCACTACATCAGCCATCAGGAAACGGTCATCACGCGGCGCACGCAGTACGAGCTCGCAAAGGCACAGGCACGCGCCCATATCCTCGAAGGACTCACGATTGCCCTTGATCATCTCGACGCTGTCATTACAACGATTCGCGAGAGCCGTACAGCGGACATCGCACGCACGGCACTGATGGATGGGTTCAAACTTACGGAGAAGCAGGCACAGGCGATCCTTGATCTCAGACTGCAGCGTCTCACCGGTCTTGAGCGCGAGAAGATCGAGGAGGAGTACCAAGAGGTACTGCGGATGATCGAGGAGCTCAAGGGCATCCTCGCCGACCGCATGAAAGTCCTCGCCATCATCAAAAACGAGCTCATCGAGGTACGCGACAAATACGGCGACGAACGCCGCACAGAGATCACATTTGACGCGAGCGAGATGGACATTACCGACCTCATCGCACAGGAGGATGTCGTCGTCACGCTCACGCTGAACAACTACATCAAGCGCATCCCGCTCGACACCTATCGCCGTCAGCGGCGCGGGGGCGTCGGCGTGAAGGGCATGGGGACGAAGGAGACGGACATCGTCAGCGACCTCCTCATCACGACGACGCACCACGACATCCTCTTCTTTACCAACCGTGGGCGTGCGTTTGTGCTGAAGGCATACGAGATCCCCGAGAGCGGGCGGCAGGCGAAGGGCACCGCCATCGTCAACCTCCTCGCCGTTGAGAGCGATGAGCGCATCACCGCTGTCATCCAGATCAAGGAGTTCCGCGCCGACCGCTTCCTCTTCCTCGCGACGAAGCGCGGCGTGGTGAAGAAAACCCCGCTCGCCGAGTTTGCAAACATCCGCAAGAGCGGGCTGCGGGCGGTCAACCTCGACGAGGACGACGAGCTCATCGGTGTGAAATTCACCGACGGTGAGAACCGTATCATGCTCGGCACACGCCACGGCAAGGCAATCGCCTTCCCCGAGGACGGCGTGCGCTCCATGGGGCGCGTCACGCGCGGCGTGCGCGGCATCAATCTCAGCGACGGCGATGAGGTCGTCGCGATGGACATCCTGAAGCAGGATTCCGAGGTGCTCACCGTCACCGAGGGCGGCTACGGCAAGCGTACCACCGCCGAGGAGTACCGCACGCAGACGCGCGGCGGCAAGGGGCTCATCAACATGAAGGTCACCGACAAGACCGGTCCCGTCGTCGGCATCCGCGTTGTCCGTGAGAACCAGGAACTCATGCTCATCACGACCGATGGGCTTGTCATCCGCACCATGGTTGACGAGATCTCCCTCATCAGCCGCAACACACAGGGCGTGAAGCTCATGACCCTCGGCGAAAGCGACCGCGTCGCCTCCATGGCAACCATGAACCGCATCGTCGACAGCACGGGCGAGTAACCGAATCAAAACACAGCGGCATTTCCCGTGAAAGGGGATCAGAGGAGTGTATCAGTCGATTGTAATGACGGATTTCTCGCCATCCTGGCGTAAAGTTCCCTATGAGGCATATCCGGAGATGTCGCTCATGACGCTCGGCGCACGGAGCTATCTCGTGGGCGGTGTGGGGGAGAGCTATACGACGGACGCGCACATTCTCGTCGGCAATTACAGTTCTCTCGCTCACAATTTGCATTTTTATCTGGGACTGAGTCATAATCATCGTGCGGTCACGAGCTATCCCATGTCTGTGTTGACGGGTGCGCAGGGCAATGAGCACGCTGCCTACAACCGCCACCAGCTCATTCTGGGAAACGATGTGTGGATCGGCGCGGATGTGATGCTGATGAGCGGGGTGCACGTTGGCAACGGCGCGGTCATTGGCGCGGGGGCGGTGGTGGCAAAGGATGTGCCGCCCTATGCCGTTGTGGTCGGCAATCCCGCACGCGTGATCAAGTACCGCTTCGACGCAGAGACCATCGAACGTCTCCAGCGAATCAAATGGTGGAACTGGCCGCAGGAGGAGATTGAGCGGCATATTCCGGCGTTGAACGATGATATGGAGGCTTTTTTGGATCGCTTCGATGTGTCGGAGGAGACAGAGGAGCCGGATGAGACGGCGGATGCCATTCGGCGTCTTCGGGCGCAGGGCTATACGGTTTCCTACTTTATTCCTGACTTTAACATTCAAGTCCCATACGCTGTTTGGACACGCGTGGTTGACAGCTTCCTCGCAGCATATACGGCACAGGATCCGGCGGCGCTCGTGCTTGCCATACCTAATGGCAAAGGCGTAGATGCCTACACTGAGGCGATTGCCGCACGGGTGGCGGAGATGGGGGAGCGTGCGCCGCTGATTCTGACGCATCGGTGCGGCGGGGCGCAGCCCTTCTCGGTGGCGGCACTCAAGGCATCGGATGCGTACATCACGACGCGTGAGCCGGTCTGCTCGTATGCGGTGGACTACGCTGCCGACGCACATCTTCCGATTCGCTACGGATTGGATGCGGGGCGGCTGGTCTTTCCACCGCTCTGATGGGATACAAAATGGGGCTGTTACACGAAGTTTTCTAGCTTCGTGCAACAGCCCCTTTTTTGTATGTGTTCCCTTGGGGTGCTATTTTTTCTGCCGCACGGCTTCGGTCGTGCGGATTTTTTTTTCCATGGCACTCGGGGGGAGGATCTTCAGCACCTCGGTATAGACGAGGTCGACGAGGAAGAACTGCACAATCTTCGAGGCGATGGAGCCGGTCTCGAGCGGTGTCTCCTCTGAAATGTAGGTCAGGCTCACGTCGGAGGCGTCACGCAGGGCAGATGGGTGGTTCTCAGTGAGCGAGATGATCCTGAGACCGCGCGCGCGCGCAAGGGCGACGGTGTCCAGGATCTCTGCGGTCTCGCCCGAGTGGGAGATGGCAAAGATGACATCTCCCGGCTCCATGATGGCGGCGATCATGCGCATACTGTGGTTGTCGCGCGGGGCGATGCAGTTCATGCCGATACGCAGGAATTTGAAATAGGAGTCCTGCGCGATGATGCCGGAGTAGCCGAGCCCGATGAAGGAGATGCGCTGTGCGCTGATGAGAAACTGCGCACAGCGGTCGATGGTCTCGTTGCGGATGAGATCCCGCGTCTTTTCGAGGGCAATCATATTTGCGGAGAGGAGCTTGTGCGCGGTCTCGCGTGGGGGTTCGTTGTTCCGTATGTTGCTGCGGCCGAGGTAGCGGCCGAGCTCCGCGCCCTCCTCGGCGAGTGCCGCCTTGAAGTCGGCAAGTCCAGCGAAGCCCATTTTGCGGACGAAGCGGGTGCAGGTTGCCTCAGCGGTGCCGCTCGCGGCTGCGATCTCGGAGATGGTCATGCGTGGGATGTCGGTAAGACGCGCGCGGATGCATTCAATGATCTTGCGGTCGCCCTTGGAAACGCGGAACGGCGGATCATCGAGGCGGCTGAGTATCTTCATGGTATCACCTCTTCCGTTCTTCTGAGGGAATCGCTGCATCTATCAGTGTTCCTCGGCTATCATAGCAGATTTTGATGAAAAAGAAAACGCCGTCCGTGTGGGGCGGCATTTTACATGCAGATCGTTATGCGAGATCTCCGTGCTCCTGCAAAAAGTGGCGAAGTGCGCCGAGCATACCTGCGTCGTTCTGTGTGGCGGCGAATGCGATGGTGGTTGCCTCGTAGACGAGGGGCGAGAGGCGCTCATGCAGTGCCTCCTCGAGGAGGGGGCGCAGTGCCGTCTCCTGCGCCATGATGCCGCCGCCGAGGACGATGCGCTCAGGGTTGGCAACGCAGACGACATTGGTGATGGCATCTGCAAGCGCATCGATGAGTTCCGCGACTTCTTCCGCTGCCACGGGGTCACCCTTGGCGAGGAGGTCGAATACGGCGTGCCCGTCGATGCTGCCGGCGGGCAGTCCCTTTGTGCGGCAGACGGAGGAGACGAGGCGGGTCGCGGAGCAGCGTTCGTGCAGCCGTCCGCCGGGGACGCGCATATAGGCGATTTCGCCCGCGCTCATGGATGCGCCGTGTATGACGCGCCCATCCACGATAAGGCATCCGCCGATGCTCGTGCCGACGGTCATGGCAAAGAGGGAGGAGCAGCCTTGCCCCGCACCCTTCCACAGCTCGCCGAGCGCGGCGCAGTTGACATCGTTCTCGACGGAGGCGGGAAGCCCGAATGCGTCGTGCATGAGGGCTTTCCAGTCCGTGCCCGTGTAGTCGGGGATGGCAGCCTCGAGCGCATGGACAATGCAGCCCGCCTTCGGGTCGACCATGCCCGCCGTGGAGATGGCGACGCCCGTGATGGTGTGTGTCTCTTGCGCTTCGCGCACGATGGCGGAGACTTTGCAGACGATGCCACTGCCGCCGTACCCCTTCGCCTTGGTGGGGATGGAGCCGCGTGTGAGGAATGTGCCCTCCGCTGTTGCAACACCGTATTTGATGGCAGTGCCGCCGATGTCGATGCAGATATACATCGTATTTTCCTCTCTACTCCGATATTGATCCAACCCTTACTTTGAAAATTCCTTTCTTCAGTGGGGCTGCCTCATCGACCTTCACCCCGGAGCGGTGTACGTCCTCGGGGAAGCAGATGAGGAAGTCGCCGGGACGCATGATGGTGGTCTGGGTGAGGGCGCCGTCAGC
This sequence comes from Centipeda sp. (in: firmicutes), assembly GCF_057271695.1. Classification (NCBI taxonomy): domain Bacteria; kingdom Bacillati; phylum Bacillota; class Negativicutes; order Selenomonadales; family Selenomonadaceae; genus Centipeda; species Centipeda sp. (in: firmicutes). Next base: position 19,870 of record NZ_DBHIVL010000012.1, on the reverse strand, counting down.
GGGCACATAGTCCTTGTCCTCCTCGTACGGGTGCGTCTGCATCCGCTCGATGAGGCTCACGTCGATTTTCTCCGTGCCCTCGGCGAGGATGTGGATGTCGATGTAGGCGCGGTGCGCCTCCCAGATCTTTTCGCTGCGTTCGCCCGTGGTATAGTGGGCGATGTTGACGTAGACATCCTCGCCGTCGATGTCGTTGCGCCCCTTGGGGAGCGCGGCAAGGTCGTGCGTGCGGGCAAAGGCGAGTGCCTGCTGTACGCGCGGCGGGAGGAATGCGTAGGTCTTCTCGTGGTAGATGCTGCCGTAGATCATAGAACCTCCTTGCATCAGTCGATATATGCAGGTGTTGTTCATGCTCCTCGCGAACGCCTCGTTTGTGAGGGGCTCGCGAGGAGCAGTGAACAACTTGCCTGTCTATCCTATCAAACTTACGGAAGCACTGATAAATTCAGCCGCGCCATCTTGACGCATCTTTTTTGCCCGCACTTCGCCCTCGATCCTCCACATAGCTTTGGCTATGCGTCCGGTTTGCCTCCTTGTTCGGACGAAAAAATCTACGCCAATCTGACGGACTTCATTTTATCAGCGATTCCTTACGGTTTTTTTACAATCGTTATCAGCTCCGCGTGCTCTGCACCGTCGTGCCCGCAGGAGCTTCGTAGTTCGGCTCGGTGATGCGGCTGACGACGTTGCCGACGATGAGGGAGATGACGATGGTGATGAGTGTGTACGACCAGAAGGAGACGGACGGCACGAAGTACTTGAGGTAGAGGACGACTGCCGTCGCGACAATGAAGCCCATGAGTGCGCCCTTGGCGTTTGCCTTCGGGCAGAACGCACCGAGGACGAACATGCCCGCCAGAGCTCCGAGTGCGAGTCCGATGAAGCTGTTGAACCACTGGTATGCCGAGCGGATGTCACTGCCTGCCATGACGATGGCGACGACGATGGAGAGGATACCGATGCCCAGAGAGATGAACTGCGCGATGCGCGTCTGCTTTTTCATCTCCATCGCGGGGTTGAGGATGGACTGGATGTCGAGCACCCAGCTGGTTGCAACGGAATTGATGCCTGTGGAGAGGGTGGACTGCGCCGCTGCAAAGAGGGCAGCGAGGAGGATACCCGTGAGACCTGCGGGCAGCTCGTATGTGATGTAGGCTGCGAGCACGAGGTCGCGGCGATCGGTTGTGAGCAGGTCGGGGTTCTGCTGATAGAAGACGAAGAGTGCCGTACCGACAAGGAAGAAGACCGTCGCGGCGAAGATGGAGACAACTCCGTTGCCGAGCGTCATTTTGTTGAGCTGCTTCATGTCCGTGGTTGTGGTGAAACGCTGGACAATGTCCTGACTGGAGATGTACGATGCAAATGTGCCAAGACCTCCGCCGATGAAGATGATGAAGACGCTGGAGGAGACGATGTCGGGGCTGAACCAGACTTCGTTTTCGAGCATGAACTTATGCCCCGTGGTGAGGGTATCCCAGAGCGTTCCCCAGCCGCCGTGGATGCTGCCGATCATGACAACAAGCGAGAGGGCGATGCCGACGATCAGAACCATGCCCTGGATGAAGTCGGTGTAGAGAACCGCCTTGAGACCACCGGAGTAGGAGTAGATGATGGCGATGACGCCCATGACGACGATCAGCATGTTGACATCGAGGCCCGTGACTTCGGCGAGTGCCATGGACGGGAGGTACATGATGATGGACATACGTCCGAGCTGATAGACGATGAACATGAGTGCGCCGAGGATGCGGAGGTTGCCGCTCTGGAAACGCTTTTGGAGGTAGTGGTACGCGGTGTCGATCTCGAGTTTGCTGTAGATCGGCAGGAAGTAGCGGATTGTGAGCGGGATCGCGAACAGCATACCGAGCTGTGCCCACCAGAAGATCCACGAGCCGTGGTATGAGTTGCCCGGGATGGCGAGGAAGGAAATGGGGCTGAGCAGCGTCGCAAAGATGGAGACGCAGGTGACGTACCACGGTATCGTGCCGTCGCCCTTGAAGAACTCCTTGCCCTGCATTTCTTTTTTCGAGTAGTAGAGACCTGCGAGCAGAACGCCGAGCAGGTAGATGACGAGGACTGCCGTGTCAATCCAGGTAAATCCCTGTTGCATAGTTATCTCCTCCTGAGATGATTATAGAGCTCAGAAATACTTTTTGTAGATTTCCTTTGCGCGGGCACGCATCTCCGGCGTATATCCCTTCATTGGTTCGCGGCAGCAGCCCGCCTCGATGCCCTGCTCCTCAAGGAGGAGTTTGATCGTGCCGTAGAGGCCGTTGTCGAGGATGTCGGTGATGAGGTCGTTCGTGACGTGCTGCACCTCGCGTGCCTCGGCGATCTTGTTCGCGCGGGTGAGGTCGTAGATCTGACGGGCACGGGCGGCGTTGACGTTGTAGGTCGAGCCGATTGCGCCGTCGATGCCGAGGACGGTTGCGGGCAGGAGCATCTCGTCGAACCCTGCGAAGATGAGCTTGTCGGGGAATGCCTTGCGCATACGCTCCAGGAGGTAGAAGTCGCCCTGCGTGAACTTGACACCGACGATCTTCTTGTTCTCGAACAGCTTGGCGAACTGGTCTATGCTGATGTTCACGCCGGTGAGGAAGGGGATGAAGTAGATCACCATGCGCGTGTCGACGTCGGCGACGATGGTCTCGTAGTAGTGGCGCACCTCGTCGAAGCCAAACTTATAGTAGAACGGCGTGACTGCACTGATGGCATCGTAGCCGAGATCGACGACAAACTTCGCGAGCTCGACGGACTCCTTGAGGTTGATGGAGCCGACCTGCGCCATGAGGGTGATGTCGTTCTTCGCCTCATCCTTTGCAATCTCGAAGATGCGCTTCTTCTCGTCGGTGGAGAGCATGAAGTTCTCACCCGTGCTGCCGCCGACATAGAGTCCGTCCATCTTGTTGTGGTCGATGTTGTGGCGGATGATCTGGCGGAGTCCCTTCTCGTTGATCGAGCCGTCCTCATGGAACGCGCCGAGCAGTGCGGAATAAAGGCCTTTGAGTTCTCTCATGATGATTTCCTCCTTAGAATCGGTTGGGTGGGGAGCAAGCTCCATAATAAGGTATATCCTTTATGCGATCGCGTCGGTGAAGCGACGCGCAATGAGCTGGGGACGCGTGATGGCCGAGCCGACGATCGCGCCGTAGACGCCTGTCTTCATCGCCTCGGTCAGTTCCTCGGGGGTGTTGATCCGACCCTCGGCAAAGACGGGGATGGATGCGTCCTGCGCGAGGCGGCGCATCAGCTCGTAGTCGGGACCCGCAAGCTGCGGGCTGTACGGGGTGTAGCCCGACATCGTGGTCGAGATGGCATCGACACCGAGTTCCGCCGCCTTCATGCCCTCCTCGTAGGTGGAGATGTCGGCGAGAATGAGACGATGCGCCTCGTGGATGCGTGCGATGAGATCGCGCACGTCGGTTTTCTGCGGACGCTCACGCGCCGTCATGTCGAGGGCGATCATCTCGCAGCCCGTTCCGATCAGAGCCTCCACCTCACGCATGGTCGGGGTGATGTAGATGGGGGAGTCGGCGTAGTTCTGCTTGATGAGACCGATGACGGGCAGCTGCGCGACGGCGCGGATCTCCTCGATGTCCGCAACGCTCTGCGCGCGGATTGCACACGCGCCGCCCTCCTTTGCCGCACGCGCCATGCGCCCCATGATGAACGGGCTGTGCAGCGGCTCATCGGGCAGAGCCTGACAGGAGATGATGAGTTTTCCCTTCACGGCTGAGAAAAAATCCATAAAAGCGCCTCCAATTTATTATTATTTATCGTAATTTATAGCATAATATTTTATAGTTAAATGTATTGCTTTTGATTTCGCTATATGAGACTACCCAACGCGAACGCTTAGCTGCGCAAGTGACCGCGTGCTTGTACGCTTTACGCACTTGTTTTACTAGCGGTGCTTTGGAGTATCATCACTCTTTACGCTTCGACAAAATAGCTTGTACCGCCGACGATTGTCCGCCGTATCCGGAAATCCTCATCGAAAATCGCAATATCCGCGTATTTTCCGACGCTGAGTGAGCCAAGCTTATCATATACATTCAGCTCCTCGGCGGGGGTGCGCGTCGCCATCTCGACGATGGCGGGAATGGCAATGCCCAGATTCCCGTGGAGGATGCGCAGCCCGTCGTTCATGCGGAGCACGCTGCCCGCAATTGTCCCATCGGCAAGGGTTGCGAGCGTTCCCTTGACGTAGACCTTCTGTCCGCCGAGCTCCGAGACGCCGTTCGAGAGACCACAGGCACGCATGGAGTCCGTGATGGGGATGATGTGCGCACCGCGCTTTGCTGCGTAGATGATGCGCTGCATGGCGGGGTGGACGTGTACATTGTCCACGATCAGCTCACAGTTCGCATCGGTGTCGAGTGCTGCGCCGAGCATGCCGGGCTTTCGGTGATTCAGCCCCGTCATCGCATTGCACAGATGCGTGATGTGCGATGCACCGCACGCAATCGCCGCGCGTGCCGTCTCATAGTCCGCTGCCGTATGTCCGAGGGAGACGATGATGCCGCTCTTGCAGCAGCTCTCGATAAAGTCTTCCTCCGCAATCATCTCCGGCGCAACGGTGATGATCTTGATGACATCACGGTAGGGCGCGATCCTTGCAAATGTGGGGGGGAGGATGTACTGCTCGTCCTGTGCGCCCTTCTTTGCGGGGCTGATAAAGGGCCCCTCCATATGTGCGCCGAGGATGCGTGCACCGTGCGGCTTCTCCGTCATTGCACGGCGGATGCGGTCGAGTGCCCGCTCCACTGCGTCGTAGGCGCAGGTCATCGTGGTCGGCAGGAAGGAGGTCACGCCTGTCCGCGCTTGGAATGCGGCAATTTTCCCGAGGGTATCCGCATCCTCGTCCATCGTATCCGCACCGTCACAGCCGTGGATGTGTACATTCACGAAGCCGGGGGCGACGTATGCGCCTGCCGCGTCGATCACCTCATCCACCCCCTCCGCCGTGAACTCCGCTGCGGGGACGATGCGCGTGATCCGCTCATCGTAGCAGAGGATGTGCTCCGTCTGTGTCGTGAACCGTCCGCGCTCGTCCGGCAGGATGAGAATGCCGTTTTGAATGACTTTCATCAGGGGTCACGCTTTCGCCTTGATGAGCGCGCCCGCCTCATCATCGACGATGAGGGTCACGCTGGGGTGCAGCTGGAGGATGGAGGCGGGGACGGCGGGCGTGATCGCGCCCTGTACCGCGCCCTGTACCGCCTCTGCTTTCTCCGCGCCGCTCGCGAGCAGGACGATGTGGCGTGCGCGGAAGATCGTGCCGATCCCCATGCTCATTGCCTCGCGCGGAACCTCGTCCCGCGACGCGAAGAAGCGCGTATTTGCCTCGATCGTGCTCTCCTTGAGCGCGACCTTGTGTGTGATGCGTGTGAATGCGTCCGCCGGCTCGTTGAACCCGATGTGTGCATTGCGTCCAATCCCGAGGAGCTGCATGTCGATACCGCCCGCCGCAGTGATCGCTGCCTCATAGCGTTCGCTCTCCGCCGCGCTGTCTGCAGCGAGCCCGTTCGGGAAGAATACGTGATCCTTGCGGATGTTCACATGGTCGAAGAGGTTTTCGTGCATGAAGCGATGGTAACTCTGCGGATCGTCCTCCGGAAGCCCGACGTATTCGTCCAGGTTGAACGAGGTCGCCTGCGAGAAGTCCAGGCCAACCGTCTTATACAGCCAGACGAGGTTCTGGTACAGCTCGACCGGGGTGCTGCCTGTTGCAAGCCCGAGCACCGAGTCCGGCTTGATCCAGAGCTGCCCCGCAATGATCTTTGCCGCCTCCTCGCTCATCTTTTTATAGGTATCCGTAAAAATGATACGCATTGCGATACTCCTCTCTGTGTATCTGTCTGAATTCTCCTGTAATATAACACAGTTTAGACTAAAATGCAATTATATTTTATAAAAAGGTTAATATATTTTATATCTATTATGTAAAAGAAAATATATTTCGTTTTTGTGTAGATGAAGGAAATAAAAAAGGCACAAGGCGCCCGTATGCCTCGTGTTTAGAATTGCATAACAGAAGAGCCTGTTGCACGAACGCCCCTATCGGCTCGCAGGCTCGCCACTTCCCCCGCTTCGGCGGGGGAAATTCAGCCCAATCATCTTGGTGCATCTTTTTCGCCCTCTCTGCGCCCTCGATCCTCCACATAGCCTCTGCTATGCGTCCGGTTTGTCTCCTTGACAGGACAAAAAATCTACGCCAATCTGAGGGTCTATTTTATCAGTGCTTCCCTAATATACTGTAATGCAAAGCCTCCTCCGTGCGACACGGAGGAGGGGGACCGCGCAAGCGGTGGAAGGGGCGCCCCTTCCTATTTACGCTTGTACCAGCGATACGCGTTCGCCGATATGTGCGCTGCTCTCAATCAGATCGACCATCCCGACTGCATAGTCCGCATAGCTGATGACACTTTCGCCTGCGGCACTGAGCGTCAGCTCCTCGCCGCCGAGGATGTACTTGCCCGTCTTTTCTCCGTCCGCGCGGAAGTCCGCCGCAGGGCTGACGAAGACCCACTTTGCATCCGTGCGGGAGCGGAGTGCCGCGAGCTCCTCCGTCTGCGCCTTCGCTAGTGCGTAGAATGCAGCGGGGAACTCCGGTGTATCGAGCAGCTGCACCGAATGCGCCGCATCGACATAGAGACTGCCCGCACCGCCCACGATATAGAGCCGTGCCGCCGTGCCCGCCATGAGATCTGCGAGGTGCTGACTCGTCTGCGTGTGCAGCGGCAGCGTCTCCGGAGTGTACGCGCCAAATCCGTCAACGACGGCATCAAAACCCGCCAGCTCCTCTTTTGTGAGTGCCATGATGTCCTTTTGCACGAAATTCTGTGCCGCGCTCTTGTTCTCGCTCCGTGCAAAGCCTGTCACCACATGGCCGCGTGCGATCAGCTCCGCAATGATTGCCTGGCTTGCCTTTCCATTGGATGCTACAACTGCAATTTTCATATTCCATACCTCCGTAAAACGTTTTGTAATCAACTTGGTTATAAATGGAGTATAGCACGCAAAAAACATAACGCCAATAGGTACAATAAAAATTTTTACAAAAAAGCCCCCTAAGGCAAGTGGCCTAGGGGGCTGTAATGCAATGGGGGGCTTACTCCTCGGGCAGGAGCATGGCGAGATCGGGCATGAGCTTCGTGATGTCACGGATGAAGACGCGCAGGACGCTCACCATGACCTCCGGGTCGAACGCCTCGGGGTTGTGCGGAACGACGACATCGGCGTGGATGGCGGTGTCTGGGGTGAGGTAGAACTTGACGAGGCGGCTGTCCTGATTTTGCCGCATGAGCCAACCCGTCAGCAGCATGGCATTCGTATCGTCCACGGCGTTCTGCGCGAGGCGGATGCGGATGGTCGCGTAGGCGGTCGCGTCGATGATGACGACGATCGGGAGCCGCCGCCCCTCCACTTCAATCTCACTCTCGAAGATCGTCGTGCTGCGGTCGTCGCCCGCCTCACGGATCTGAAACCCCGTGATATTTTCCTTCTTAATATATTCCTTGAATGTCTTGGCCGCTTCGATCACGACCAACCACCTCCCCGCGCTTTGTGTGACATTTTTATAATAAGTCATTATAGCACAGAGGAGCGAAAAGGGGAAGGGAAAAGGATTCGTACGAACCCGCATTTTTGTACGCAATGAAAAACTGCCGCGCGAATGGCGGCAGTTGCTGCAGGTGGGGAGGCATCAAAAGCTGTAGTTGGTTCTCAGCCAGAGTGTGCGTCCCGGCTCGGTGATGTGTCCGCCGCCCGTGACGCCGAGGGTGCTGATCGCCGCCTCACTGTAGTTGACGAACTCGGCATAGGTCTTGTTAAAGAGATTGTCGACGCCGAGGGAGAAAGTGAGGTTCTCGTCGGGACGGTAGGCGAGGCTGAGCGAGAGAATTCCGAATCCGCCCGTGGGGCCGTAGTCGATGCCCGTGACGCTGCCGTAGTTCTTGTGGTAACGGTTCTGACGACTGACGAGACGCCAGACAGCATTCGCCTCGCCCTTGCCCTGCCGGTACTTCGCCGTGAGATTCGCCTCGAGCGGCGCGATCTGCGGGAGTGCGGCATCGTTCGTGCGGTCGTCGCCGCGTGTGTAGGCGAGTGACGCGCCGAGCGTCCACTGAGGAGAGAGCGTGTGCGTGATCTCCGCCTCCAGCCCATAGAGACGCGCATCCACATTGCCATAGGGGATGTTTCTGCCGAGAGGGGGCAGACGCAGGATGTAGTCGTCGATGTGCGCGTAGTAGAGCGAGAGATTTGCATTTGTTTTCTCACTCGTGTAAATCCAGCCGAGATCGAGCTGCGTATTCTTCTCCTTGCGCGGACGCGTCGCGGACGGTGCTGTATTCGCATACGCGCGCCACGTCTGGAACGACTCCCAGTAGTCGGCGGGACGCTCGGCGTGCCCGAGTCCGACGTAGAAGGTCAGCGGACGTTCCTGGCTGTCGCGCTCCCAGCGGATGAAACCGCTGACTGCGTGATCGGTCGTGTCGCCCTGTGTGAACGTCATGTAGCGGTGATAGTGGTCGGTCATGCGATCCCAGCGCAGCCCTGTGAAAAGGTGTGAGTGTGCGGCGAGGTCGCGGTTGTACTCGGCGAATATGCCGACATTGCCGATTGTCATGTCCGTGTTCTCCGCGCCGCGCGGTACGCCCTTGTTTGCGCGTGCAAAGGTATGCTCGGCGTGGTTGAGATCAACGCCAAGCGCACCCGTCGTGCGCGGGGAGAAATACAGATCCGCTACGGCGCGGGCACTGTATTGCCGCCGCGTGACTTCCATGCCCATCATACCGCCGGGGCGCAGACTGTAATTGTCCATAATGTGGTCAACCGTGTCGTGGTTGAAATTGAGTGTGAGCTTTTCCACCACGGGTGAGATGTGGGCACGCTCGAACTTCATCGCGTAGCTGTCGCGGTCGAACTGTGCGCCGTCCATCATGCCGTGGGCGAATTTTGCCCAGCCGCGACTGCGGTCGTAAGAGAGCTCGAAGAGGGTGTCGGAGTCAGGGGTGAGGCCGACGATTCCTGAGAGACTGTGGCGTCCGTAGCCGGAGTGGATGCGATGCCCGCTCCCGTCTGCATAGTCCTGCGCATAGTTGCGTGTCTGAATGAGGCGTAGGTAGCCCTCCTTGCCACCCGCTGTGACATCGACAACATTGTCAAAGCGATGGTTGGATGCACCGAGGACGGAGATGTTGCCGCGCACGCCGGGATTTTCAAAGCGCGTTGTCTCACGCTCGAAGACGACGCTGCCCGCGACGCTTGCACCGTAGCGGACACTCTGCGGGCCTTTGGTCACGGTAATGCTGCTGAACGTCTCGGGAAAGGCGTAGGTCGCGACAGGATCCATGCGGTTCGGGCAGGCACCGCCCATCATGCCGCCGTTCATCTGCATCATGAGCCGCGATCCGCCCATGCCGCGCATCATTGGATCGGCACTGACACCACCCTTGCGGACGACGGAGAATCCGGGGATCGTCTTCAGATAGCCCGCACCGTCAGCAGCGGGGATGGGTTGGCGCGGCTCACGCGGATCGGTTATGAGTGTGAGTGGTGTGCGCGCCTGATAGCCGGTCACGATAATCGCGTCGGTGAACACCGCACGGGTGTCTGCGCCATCAGCGGCCGCCGCACAGACGGGGACGCCGAGGAGCGCGGCGGGAATGGCAAGGGCGAGTGCGCGGTGTGAGCGACGCGCGGTGAGATGGGACATAGGAACACCTCCTGATGTTACAGAATAAAAGCGTCGAATGAGAGTCATTCTATTAGATGATAAGGGAATCATACCACAATTCGGATAAATACCGCAAGCAGAAAATTTAAGGAATCGCTCATAAAATGGATCTTCGGTTTGGTGCATATTTTTTGTTCGGTCAAGGAGACCAACCGGACGCATAGCCAAAGCTGTGGGGAGGATTTGCAGGCATTGAGCGGGAAAAAAGATGCGTCAAGATGGCGCAGCTGCATTTAGCCGCGTTTCCTTCATTGATGCGCAATTTATGAGACCAAAAAAGGGTGTTGTACGAAGCCGAAAACTTCGTACAACACCCCTCGCCCCGTAAACGGGGGACTCGTCCTCCAATCACGCTGCGCTTTTGCTCGTGCTCTTGGCTCGTTTCACATCTACATTCTCAGTGATGGAACAGGCGGATATGGGTCATCGCCATTGCGATGCCGTACTTGTCGCAGGTCTCGATGACGTTGTCGTCGCGGATCGAGCCGCCGCTCTGCGCGATGTAGGAAACGCCGCTCATGTGGGCACGTTCTACGTTGTCGCCGAACGGGAAGAATGCGTCCGAGCCGAGCGCGACCCCCTTGATGGTGCTGAGGTAGGCGCGTTTTTCCGCACGGGGAAAGGGCGCGGGCTTCTCCGTAAAGAGCCGCTGCCAGTCTGCCGCGAGGAGCGCGTAGTCGTCCTCGTCGCCCGCCACATAAACGTCGATGGCGTTGTCGCGGTCGGGGCGGCGGATATCGTCCTTGAACGGGAGGGCAAGCACCTGCGGGCTCTGGCGCAGCTGCCAGATGTCCGCCTTGTTTCCTGCAAGGCGGGTGCAGTGGACGCGCGACTGCTGTCCCGCACCGACGCCGATCGCCTGTCCGCCTAGGGCGTAGCAGACGGAGTTGGACTGCGTGTATTTCAGTGTGATGAGGGCGAGCAGCAGGTCGCGGCGCGCGGCATCGGGGATGTCCTTCACTGCCGTCGGGCGGTCACTAAGGCAGTCCTCCGTGATTGCTACGTCGTTGCGCTGCTGCTCGAAGGTGACGCCGTACACGTCCTTGCGCTCAAGCGCAGGCGGCGTGTAGTTCTCGTCCATCTGGAGGACGAGGTAGCTGCCCTTGCGCTTGGATTTCAGAATTTCGAGTGCACCCTCCGTATAGCCCGGTGCGATGATGCCGTCGGACACCTCGCCGCGCAGGAATTCTGCAAGGCTCTCGTCGCAGACATCGGAGACGGCGGCAAAGTCGCCGTAGGAGCTCATGCGATCCGCGCCGCGAGCACGCACATAGGCACACGCAACAGGCGAGAGCTCGCCCCCCGGCGCATGGGTCGCACGTGCCAGTGTCGCCGAGAGCGGCAGCCCGAGTGCTGCTCCTGCGGGGCTGACGTGCTTGAACGAGGCGGCGGCGGGCAGTCCCGACATTGCCTTCAGTTCACGGACGAGCTGCCAGCTGTTCAGCGCGTCGAGCAGGTTGATGTAGCCGGGACGGCCGTTCAGCACCGTGAAGGGCAGCCCGCCCTCTGCGTAGACGCGGGCAGGCGTCTGATTCGGGTTGCAGCCGTATTTGAGTTCGATTTCGTTCATCGTGAGCGCTCCTTTTTCTCGCAGTGTGTTGCTGTGCTTCCATTATAACGGTGCACGGGGAGATTTTCAACTGAGGTATGAATGGCGCACACATAAAACGATTTGACGGATGTACCATCCTGCCGAATCATAGACACAGAAAAGGCGTTGCCGTGATACACGGTCAGCTCTTTTTTATTGCCCGTTACGCAGAGCAAGGTTCAAAAGATACTGTATTTTTCTGTGCGGAAGGATTATAATAGAGAAAGAGAAAGAGAGGGGATGTGCATGGTACCGCGTCTGGGTCATATTGCGTTTTTGAATGTGCTGCCGCTGACGTACGCGCTCGCGCACGGGGCTGCGGAGGGGCTGGAGATTCTGCGTGCGACGCCCGCGCAGCTGAACGGGCGGCTCGAGGCGAAAAATCTGGATGTGTCAGGGGTCTCCTCGATCACATATGCGCGGCATGCGGATGATCTCCTCGTTCTGCCGGATGTGTGCATCGCGTCCGATGGTGATGTGCGGAGTGTGCTGCTCGTGAGCCGCATTCCTGCGGAGAAGATTGGAAATGCGCGCGTTCTGCTCTCGGACAAGTCCGCGTCCTCGCACGCGCTCCTCAAGATTATCCTGCGCCGTGCGTACGATGCCGCGCCGCAGTACGAGACGCGTGCACTCGTGCCGTCCGATCCCGTACCCGAGGGGGCGGCGGCATCGCTCTTCATCGGGGACGATGCGCTCGAACTCTATCACAATCCACCCGATGGGCTGCGCATCTATGATCTCGCGCAGGAGTGGAAGCGGCTGACGGGCGCACGCATGGTGTTCGGCATCTGGGCGGCGGCGCGTGCCTTCGCCGAGGCGCAGCCCGATGCCCTGCGGATGGTGCACGGACGGATTGCGCAGGCCTTTCGTGATTGGGACAGGGTGAAGGCGGCGGCGATTACGGAGGTGCTCGCGGACGGGCGATTCACACGTGCGCAGCTGACGGAGTACCTTGGCAGTGCGGTGGTCTGGCAGCTGGACGCGGCGACGCTCGCGGGGCTGCGCCTGTTCTACGAATATGCGGCACAGGACGGTCTGATCGACCACGCACCTGAGATCGCGCTCGCACGCGTTTGACGTAACCCCCTTCTTTATAGTAAAATATTCTTATCTATCTATCTATCTATCTATCTATCTATAAGAGATATTATCGAAAGAGAAATAAAGGGAGCACGATGGAATGAAGATACGGAAACTCCTTTTGACAGCGCAAAACCTCATGCGGAGGGCACGGAAGCACAGGGAACTGCGGCGATTTCGCAGTGCGCTTTCGGTTGGGACAGCACTTGCCGTCACTGCGCCGCTTGCACTCCATGCGCCCGCTGAGGCGGCGCACATCCGCGTGGAGGAGGGGATGCGCGGTGCGGCGGTGCAGCACGTACAGGAGCTGCTCATCAAGGGCGGCTATCTGGATGGAGCGGCGGACGGTGTCGCAGGGCCTCTGACACGGGCGGCGATTGAGGCGTGCCAGAAGGATCATGGTCTTACGGTGGATGGCATCTGCGGTGCGGCGACCTATCGTGCGCTCTCGGGCGGCGCAGAATACGACCCCGTGGCACTCGGGATTCACGAGGAGCGTCCTCATGAGGTCAGTCGCGGCGGCGGGCGTGCGCTCTATGTGTCGGCGACGGCGTACAGCGCACATGACCCCGGCAACGGCAACCGTACGGCGACGGGAACCCTTGTGCGGCGTGGTGTGATCGCAGTCGACCCCTCGGTCATCCCGCTCGGCACACGCGTCTTTATTCCCGGTTATGGCGAAGCGGTCGCAGAGGATATCGGTGGTACAATTCGTGGACACCGTATTGATGTCGCCTTTGATACGCATGCAGAGGCTCTGATGTTTGGACGGCAGGATCTCGAAATCTTTATCATGGAGTAGTGCAGTAAACGATGAATCTTTCAACGGAGCGGGCGAATGAGTGGATTCGCGCAGCAGTCGCGGCGGGCGCATATTTCCTGACGCTGACCGCGTGTTATATCAATATGGGACAGGATATGGGCGCGGAGTATTTTCTCCCCGCGCTCCTTCCTGTCCTCGGTGTTCTCATGCTCATGCAGTACGGGACGGGCGTGCCGCTCTTCTCACGCGGTATGATCGCGGCGATGGTGCCGGGGCTGCTCTGGTGTCTGACCTTCCCGCTCCTCTACACATGGACGTACGCGCGGGACTGGTATCGTTCGCTGATCTTCTTTGATTTTCTGATCGGGACGGCGCATATGCTCGTGCTCGCCGCGCTCGGCGGCGTGCTCTTCCACCTCGGACACAAACGTCTGACGGCGGCGGCACTCGCCGTGCTCGGCTTCCTCCTGTCGCTCATTCCGCTCACGCAGATCGCCTACTATATGACGGTCTGGCACGCACTCAGCCCTGCATCGCTCATGGCACTCTACCTGACAAATTGGCACGAGGCGGGGGACTACATCGAGTCGACGGTGGGGATTCTGCCTGCCACGCTTGTCATCCTGATCCTGCTCCTGCTCATCTATCTCTCGTACCGCAGTTATCTTGTGTTTGCACGTCGTATATACCCCGGTGCAGAGGGCTCGCGTATGGGCAGTCTCGTCCTCGTCATGATTGTCGCGGCGGGGGTACATATCGTCCTCATTCCGGAGTGCTCGATCGCGGGACTTTACAAGGACGTGACGACGTATGTTGAGGAGACGCAGTCGTATGGTCTGAATCAGGACGAGCGGTATGCGTCGCTCATCATTGATACGGAGAATACCCTCGCGGCGCGTGCGCCGGGGACGGTCATCTTCATCATCGGCGAGTCGGCATCGCGCAACTATATGCACTACTACACGCCGTCTTTCCCGTACGAGAATACGCCGTGGATGGAGCAGATGGCGGCGGAGCGCGAGGGCTTCCTCGTCTACCGCAATACCTATTCCTCGTGGACGCAGACCGTGCCTGTCCTCGAGCGTGCCCTGACGGAAAAGAGCCAGTACAACGACAAGGAGTTCTTCGAGTCGGCCTCCCTCCTCGACGTGGCAAAAAAAATCGGCTACCACACCTACTGGTTCAGCAATCAGGGGCGCTACGGGCAGTTCGACAGTGCAATCACGATGGTTGCAAAGACGGCGGACGTGGCGGAGTGGACGGATGACTCGTACACCTTTACGACAAAGTTTGACGAGAGTCTGCTCCCGTACCTCACGCGTATTGACCCAAACGTGAACAACTTCATTGTCCTGCATCTGATGGGCAGTCACATCTACTACAACAACCGCTATCCCGATGAATGGGCGAAGTTCGCCGCTGAAGATGGCGAATCGGCGATGACAAGTGCACCGTCGTACGCGAACAGCATTCTCTACACGGACTACATTCTCTCGCAGGTCTTCAGCTACGCCGAGAAGAATCTGAACCTCCGCGCGATGGTCTATTTCTCCGACCATGGGGAAAATCTCAAGATCTCGCACAATCCCGACGTGTTCACCTTCGACATGGTGCGCATTCCGTTCTTTATCTACCTCTCGCCGGAGTATCGTGCGGCACTGCCGCAGCGGGCGGCGACGCTTGCCGGGCGGCGCGAGGCGTACTTTACCAACGACATGATGTACGATACGGTCTGCGGCCTCCTCGGCGCACCGTCGAACCGCTACGACCCGCGGCAGGATTTCTCAAGCCCCGCCTACGGCTTCACGCGTGAGACGCTGACGACGATGTTCGGCAACCACGCACTGACGGAGGATACGACAGATGAGGGGCTGAAGATGGAGGGAAAGGCGCAGTAGCTATGCAGTGCTGCGTGGAGTACGCATAGCGGTGTTTCGCGCCATTCTTATGATAAAATTGAAACTTCATACGTTCCAAAGGAGGAGTCGTCATGCACTTCTACTGTGAGCACTGCAAAAAGGAATACCCCATCGCAACGCACGCCTATCTGTGCGAATGCGGGGGGCTTTTTCGTCTGTATCAGAGCGCGATGGACGCAGATGACCGTCACGAGGCGGTGACGCTCGGCGAGACGGAGACGCCGCTGCTGCCCGTCGTCATTGACGGCTGCAGGTATTACTTCAAGATGGAGGATCGCCAGCCGACCGGCTCGTTCAAGGATCGCGGGGCGAAACGACTCATCGGCGAGCTTGCGCACCTCGGCATTAACCACGTCGCCGTCGACTCGGCAGGCAACGCCGGGGCAGCAGTCGCGGCATATGCGGCGGCGGCGGGCATGACGTGCCGCGTCTACGTCCCCGACGATATTTCCGCCGAGCGTGCAAAGCAGATTACGGCATACGGTGCAGAGGTTGTGCGCGTACCGAACGGGCGCATGAATGCGAGCAGTACGCTGCGTGCGGAGCTGGGCAGCGACTACTATGCCTCCCACGTCTACAACCCGCTTTTTGCCGACGGGATTAAAAGCATGGCGGAGGAGATCTACCATCAGCTCGGCGATGCCGTGCCTGACTACATCTTTGTCCCCATCGGAAATGGTTCGCTCCTCCTCGGTCTCTATCAGGGCTTTGCCGCGCTCGGACGGCTGCCGCACTTCATCGGTGTCCAGAGTACGAAGTGCGCACCCGTCGTCGAGGCGTTCCACGAGCTGCCCGAGACGCCGCGCAAGAACACCATCGCCGAGACCATCCGCGTGGGCGCACCGCCGCGCATGGAGGGGATTGTCAAAGCCCTGCGTCGGAGCGGTGGCGATGCGGTTGCTGTTGAGGACAGCGATATCCTGAAGGCTGCAAAGACGCTCAACCGACGCGGTGTCTACGCCGAACTCACGGCTGCGGCGGCACTGGCGGGGGCGCGTACATTTTTTGCGGATGGGATGCCCGACAACTATCGCGTCGTCATCCCCGTGCCCGGCAGCGGGCTGAAGCGGTAGTCCATGCTGCACGCCATCATCGACATTGGCTCGAATACCATCCGCATGGCGGTCTATCAGATCGAGGGGCGCAGTTTCGACCTCCTGCTCAAGCGCAAGCATACCGTGGGACTTGCGGGCTACCTCGACCACGGCCGCCTCGTACGTGAGGGGATTGAAAAGACCGTCAAGATCCTGCGCGGATTCATGGACTTTATTGAGACGTTTGGTATCCCGCATGTCCATGCTTTTGCGACGGCGGCTCTGCGCTCCGCAACGAACAGCCGCGCTGCCGTGGAGGAGATCACGTGTCGCTCGGGTGTCCACATCCGCATCATCAGCGGAGAGGAGGAGGCGGCGTACGACTTCGTCGGTGCGACGCAGAACATTGCCCACGCGGACGGCATCATGGTGGACATTGGCGGCGGCAGCACCGAGATCATTCACTACGCTGCACACGAGATGCAGGGGCGGTGGAGTCTGCCCCTCGGCTCGCTCGCCATAAGCAAGGCGCACGTTGCGGGGCTGCTCCCGACCTCTGCGGAGTGCACAGCAATCCGTGCGGCGGTGGAGGACATCCTCGCGGATGCCCCCGACGTATGTGCTCTGCGTGCCGCTCACATGGTTGGTATGGGCGGCGTGCTCAGCAGTGCGAGCCGCATGCACGCGTTCCTCTACCCCGAGGAGCCCGCACGTTTCCTGCGCGTCGCGCATTTCCCCGCGATGATCGAGCGGCTTGGCAGCGGGCAGAAACTTAGCGAACGCGATACCGCCGTCCTCCTCCGCTCCGCCCCCGACCGTCTTCACACCATCGTCCCCGGCATGATCATCGCCCATACTCTTGCCGACACCTTTGCCGCAGAGGATATCCTCTACAGCGACTCGGGCGTGCGCGAGGGATATATATGGAAGGAAATCATCGGGGTGGAAGAATGCTTTTGACGGCGAATTGTCAAGTCAAGTGCAACTTTTTCTTATAGAAAACTTCATAGGGCGTACGATACCCGAGGCATTTACGTGGACGCTTGTTCAGCTCATCAAAAACCTCTTGGATGTGATCTTCCGAAATATCCGTAAGATCCTGTCCTTTCGGGAAATATTCTCGCAGCAAGTCGTTCGTGTTCTCGTTGGTTCCCCTCTGCCAAGGTTGATGTGGCTCAGGGAAGTAGAATGATGCCTGTAGGACGGATGTTACCTCTGCGTGACGGGCAAACTCCTTCCCGCGGTTCGGTGTGATGGTTTTTACGGGAAGCCCTTGGAGCGCACGAATCATGACACGGTTGACCTCACATGCGTTCTTTTTGTCCGCCTTGCCGCCGGTGGCAAAGCGGCTCTTTCGGTCAACGAGTGTGACAAGACATGCCCGCCCCGTTTTTCCTGCAACGGTGTCACCCTCCCAATCACCAAGCCGCCTCCGATGATTGCCTGCACGTGGACGGGCAGAAAGCTCGTTGCTGATATAAATTTTTCCACGGCGCTCCTCATACCCTTTCTTATGGCGCATTTTTCCCTTGTGCCTCAGGTTGCGTGCTGCACCACGAGCGCCGCGGGATCGCTTCGCCTCATCGAACATCCCTGCATAGATTCCTCGGTAGATCGCAGCGTAGCTGATGGATGCGCAATGTTTTTTCAAACGTAAACGTCCTGCGATTTCTTCCGGCGACCATTGA
The DNA here is from genome assembly GCF_057271695.1 of Centipeda sp. (in: firmicutes). Taxonomy (NCBI): domain Bacteria; kingdom Bacillati; phylum Bacillota; class Negativicutes; order Selenomonadales; family Selenomonadaceae; genus Centipeda; species Centipeda sp. (in: firmicutes). The sequence goes on along the minus strand of NZ_DBHIVL010000012.1, from coordinate 2,053 downwards.
TGTTTGATGAATTTGTCCTTGACGAGAGCAAGCAGGTCTGGGTTGTCCCGTTTTTTGTGCGGACGGCATTTCTTGCGACGTGTACGATACTGTTTATGCGCCATTGCAGGAATATATAATGTGTCGCTGCCGTTGCGTCGCAGTTCTCTTGAAATGGTCGCCTTGGAGCGTCCAAGCTCTTTGGCAATCACTGAGAGATTTTTGCCCCGGGCGCAAAAAACATTATCTTTTCCCGTTCAATTAGTGTAAGATGGTGGTAGTGACACATAGGATGCTCCTTGATCAATGTGCTCTTTGCAAACACCATTGTATCAGATTCCTATGTGTCACGTTTTCTTTTTTATTTGCCGTTGCACTTAGGGAAGCACTGATAAATTCAGCCACGCCATCTTGACGTATCTTTTTTGCCCGCACTGTGCCCTCGATCCTCCACATAGCCCTTGCTATGCGTCCGGTTTGTCTCCTTGTTCGGACGAAAAAATCTACGCCAATCTGACGGACTTCATTTTATCAGCGATTCCTTAGATTGTAAACTCAAGATGAAAATGGATGAAAACAAACCGCGCCCCTCCGAATCTCTCGGAGGGGCGCGGTTCTATGCTGTATGCAAATATGCAAATGTCGAAATCCGAGTGCTCACTCCTCGGAATCGCACATCCACTCATCGTCGAAGATGGGCGCATCCTTGACGAGGGCGACAATTTCCTGACGGGTCTTTTCGATCTCCTCGGGGGTGAGGATGGTGGTGAGCGGCTTGGCGAGCAGCGAGCCGATGTAGGCAATGTCCTGCTCTGCCATACCGCGCGTGGTCGGGCTCGAGGTCGACAGGCGCAGGGCATGCAGGAAGAGCCCCGAGTTCATCGTGGGCACGCTGTCGGGCTTGACGCGGATGCCCATGCGTCCGATCGCCTTGACTGCCTCGCGCATGTCGATGCCGGCGGCGGTGGAGGCGAGGACGAGGTGCGTATCCGTGCCGCCGCAGAGGACGGATGCCCCGTGGTCGGCGAGCGTGCGTGCGAGTACCTGTGCGTTCCGCAGGACCTGCTCGGCGTAGGTGCGGTAGCTCTCACTGCCTGCCTCGCGCAGGACGACGCCGAGCGCGGCGAGGTGGTTCATGTGCAGCGCCTCGTGCCCCGTGTTTATGACGGCGGTATCCATGCGTGCAGCAAGCTCTTGCTTCGTGAGGAGGACGGCACCGTCAGGGCCGCGCAGTGAGTCGCGCGTGGAGAAGGTGACGACATCGGCAAGCGGCACGGGCGAGGGGACGAGCTTTGACGCGACGAGCCCGACGCTCTGGCTGATGTCGACCCAGAAGTAGGCATCGACGCTCTGGGCGATCTCAAAGAGGATCTGGTAGTCGATGGTGCGCGGATAGCTGACGGGGGAGAAGACGATGAGACGCGGCTTTACGCGCTCCGCCTGCGCCCGTACTGCGCCCCAGTCGATCTCCTGCGTGCCCGGCTCGATGCCGTAGTTCTCGAATTTGTAGGAGAGACCCGCGACGTGATCCTTTTTCCTGAGGTTAAAGGAAAGGACGGTGTCGCCCGGCTCCAGGAGTGCCTGAAAGACGACGCGCGAGGCGGCGACAATGTTGCCGAGGCGGACGATGGCATGGTCGCAGCGAAAGAGATCTATGGCACGCTGGCGGACGATGCCGGCAAGGTGCAGCCCACCCGTCGGGGTATCGTCTCGCCGGTCAAAGATGCTGTTCGTGAGCACGCTGCCCTCAAGGTACTTTGCGAACGGTGACATGGCGTTCATGTTCGGCATGAGGGAGAGGGTGTACCGCTGGCGTTCGCGCTCCTCCTCGAGCAGGTTGTAGATCTCCGGGTCAAATGTCTTCAGGTGGCTGACGACTTCTTCACGTTTCATGGGCAATTCTCCTCTTCCGTAAAATGGGGGCGTTTCCCCATTTCGTTAATGTTGTTTTCTTAGTATACCATATTGTGCCGCGCAGGTCACTCATTTGTTGACGTTTCTGAATATTTTATGTTAGTAAAGGAATCGCTGATAAAATGAAGTCCGTCGGATTAGTGCAGATTTTTTGTCCTGT
>NZ_DBHIVL010000011.1:0-42661 GCF_057271695.1 Centipeda sp. (in: firmicutes) | reverse complement strand
ATACGAAAAGATAGACTGTTGCACAAAGATAAATTTACCTTCGTGCAACAGCCCCGCGTGCATGGTATACTCTGATTGAATCGTAACATTGGCGGCGGAGGATGTGGCGGCAGTGGAGAGCAATCAGCAGAAACTGGCACGCTTGAAGCGGCAGCTGGTTGAGACCAAAAAGCAGATGGATGCGGTTGCGGCAGATATGGATAAAGAGCGCAAAAGAATTCGATACGAGAAGTTTTTGCGTTTCGGTCTCATTGCGGAGGAAGCCGGTATTCTGGATTCCTGCAATGAGAACGACCTATATCTGCTGCTTATTATGAACCGCGAGTATCTGTGCCAGCATGGAAAAATAGTCGAGTCCGGCGGATTTTCCTCCATGCACAATCTAGGTCAACCAAAGATGGAAAGGAAATGATTCTGAGTGGCGAAGAAGAACGCAATGGATCGTCTTGCCAAAAAGCAAGAGCAGTTGGATGATCTGCTGACGAAGAAAAAGGATACTGAGAAGCGTATCGAGAAAATACGAAAAGAAATGAGCGAGATCAACAACGCACAGAATAAAAAATGGACGGATGCGCTGCAAGCTTCTCTGAACAAAAACGGAGACTCGATTGACCTCGCACGTATTCCCGTTGATGATGTACTTGCATGGCTGCAATCACGCTCCAGCGAATTGTCGCCGATGGGATCGCAAGAAGCACCTGTGGAAGAATCTACGGGCGGGACTTCTGAGGAGAATTCTTCTGTGGGCGACTCTGCAATATCTTCGCAAGAGAATGGTTACGAGTCCGAAAATACGATGCCGTAGTTTTTGACAAGAATGTGGCGAGGATGATAGTATATGGAAAAACGGCAGGTATCTCCGGACGAGGTGCGCCGGATTCTAAGCGATCATGACCTGTGGTGGAAAACGAATCACGAATCCGGCCAACAAGCAGATTTTACAAATTGCGATTTGCGTGGATTTGATTTTTGCTCCCCAAATAAGATTCATCCGTTTCACTCCATGATTTTTCGTGGAGCCGACTTATCGGGAGTTTCCATGGAGCGGCTGCATTTTAAGGACTGCGATTTCACGGATGCCAACTTAAACCAAGCCCGCATAACGGGCGTTCGTTTCGAAAGTTGTGATTTCTTAAACGCAAGAGTTACAAAAACTACTATGTTTAATTGCAGAATCGATCAATGCGATATGCAAAGTACACGGTTAGGGGACTCGAGGTTTATTCACTGCCAATTTTTTGATAATGTGCTTCGTGAGGCTAATATCAGCAATGTTTCTACCGAAAAAAATTGCCACATCGAAGGAAATCGTTTTTTGTCAGTAAATCCGGTTGGAGCAGATTTTTCAACTTCCATATTCACTGACAATAGGTTTTTGAATACAACATTTATACGGTGTAACTTTGACGATGCACTTTTTAAGAAATGTGATTTTACACGCAGCGGGTTTATGGACAGCTATATTGAAAAATGTCAGTTCCGACAATCTGATTTGCAAAACCAGTTTATGCAGGTGCAGTTTATTTCCAACAAGGGAGACACTCTTCATATTGCCTGTGATTTAGGATTGCGTACCGTAATCAGCAGAGATCTGTTTGATGATGAACTTCCTATGAAGGTTGATCGTTTTCTCAAAGAGGTTTCGTCCGAGCGTGTATCTACTGACACGGAACGAGCACTTAAAGACATCCTGATTACGTTGGGAAAAACATTTCAAGAAGCGTGCAATAAGTATAGAAACACCAATAATAATGTAAGATGATAGGAGATGTTGATATGCAGTATTGGGTAGATGCAAAACGGCTGAACGATTTTATTAACATGCGTGGACTTACCATCGAACAGGTAGAAGCTGAGTGTCATGTGAAAAAGCGGCACGATCTTTTTATGAAACTCGTAACCGAGGGCGGTCCAACACGAGATTTATTTTTGCTGGGAGATATTGGGCGAGCTATTGATGTGCCAACCCCTGAATTTGCTAAAGCTCACATAGGTGAAGAGGGGGACAACTCGAACGATGTTCAGGTTTTACAGGCACAAAAATCATGGCCGCTCGATTATGACGAGAGTCATTATATTGACCAAAGTATAGGGCTGGAAAAGCTGAAGGAATATAATTTGATTTAGGGAAACAAAAATTTGACGTTCGTGTTCATGGCAACGATTTGTATCGTTGCATTAAAGGCATAAGAAAACCCGCCTGACCCTGGCAAGTTTCGGCGGGTTTCTCGTTAAGCATGTATAGGGGGCTGACCGTTTACACGATAGCACCTTTTCTGTATCTATTATACGACATCGTTCCCTCATCATCAAAGCATAATTTTGGCACTTGAAAAATGATAGGATTTTCACGCTCCTTTTCGGGATATACTTATCCTGAAAGGGGCTTTGTATATGCGACTGTTTATTGCCGAAAAGCCAAGTCTAGGCCGAGCGATTGCAGAAAATCTTGGAAAGGGAGTTTCCAAAGACGGCTGCATCGAGATAAACAACGGTCAAGACATTGTTACCTGGTGTTTTGGTCATATTTTGGAGCAATACGATCCAGGCGAATATGACGAACGCTACAAAAAATGGATAATGGAGGATCTCCCCATCGTTCCTGAACAGTGGAAGCTAAAAGTCAAAAAAGAGGCTGCAAAGCAATTTAAGATTATCAAGGAGCTTACAAAAAAAGCGGACTACATCATCAATGCCGGGGATCCTGATCGTGAGGGGCAGCTGCTGATTGATGAGGTTTTGCTCCATATCGGAAACAAGAAGCCAGTGAAACGAATTCTTCTGAACGCACTGGATCAGAAAAGCGTGGTACAGGCGCTTGGAGACTTGCGCGACAACAAGGATTATATCGGTCTCCGCGACAGTGCCCTCGCTCGCAGCCAGGCAGATTGGCTCGTCGGCATGAATCTTTCACGCGCCTATACGATCAAGAGCCGGGATGCTGGGTATGATTCCGTTGTTCATGTTGGTCGCGTCCAAACGCCGACGCTTGCTCTCGTTGTACGCAGGGAAGAAGAAATACAACATTTTAAGCCGACAACACACTATGCGCTGCAGGTGATCTGGCAGCATGAAAACGGTCAGATTCCAACCATGTGGAAGTTCAAGCCGGATATGGAAGGGCTTGATTCGGAGAATCGGCTGCTTTCAAAAGATATTGCGGATGGTCTTCTTTCAAAAATCCAGTCAGCGGCGAACCATGGAGATGGTGCGCAGATTGTTGTTGTCGAGCAAAAGAAAAAGCAGGAGGGACAGCGCCTTCCATACAGTTTGTCCACGCTGCAGGTGGAAGCAGGTCGGAAATACGGTCTGACACCGCAGCAGGTGCTTGACACAATGCAGTCACTCTATGAGATGAAGCTGACAACATATCCGCGATCAGATTGCGAATATCTTCCGACCAATCAGATGGGCGATGCACTCGTTATTCTAAAAAATATGGGGAACATCGAAGAAGATCGTCTGGCCGAGTTTGCGCAGTGTGCTGATCCGCAGATTGTATCTCGTGCATGGAATGATGCGAAGATCTCTGCGCATCACGCTTTAATCCCCACTACTGTTCCTGTGGACATGGCAAAACTGTCCGATGAGCAAAAGAAACTCTACCTTCTTGTGGCCAGAGCTTACCTTGCACAGTTCTATCCAATCCACGTCTACCAAGCAACAAAAGTTGTGATCTCTTGTGCGGACGAGGAATTTGCAGGAAACGGAAAAACTATCCTGACAATGGGCTGGAAGGAAATCTACCAGAAGGATAAAAAGGATTCGGATGACAATGATGAGGAGGCTCCTGTCCTTCCAGCCGTTGCAGAAGGTGATGTCGTACGTTATGAACAGGGGACAGTCAAGGAGAAAATTACAACACCGCCGAAGCGTTTCACAGATGCTACGCTACTTCAGGCAATGAAGGAGATCCATAAATACGTCAAGGATAAGGAGTTGGCAGCAAGCCTAAAGGAGTGTAAAGGGATCGGCACAGAGGCAACGCGTGCTGGAATTATTGAGGGACTGAAGAAAGCCCGTTTTGTCACAACAGAGAAAAAATTTCTCGTCCCTACTGACATGGGGCGCATGGTCATATCCATATTGCCGGACAAAATTACATATCCAGATACAACGGCATTATGGGAGGCCGATCTGGATCGCATCGCAGATGGATCTATTCCTCTGAATTCTTTTTTGACGAAGCAAGTCGATATTCTCAATTCATTGCTTACTGATGCGAAGAATGTGCAGATGCAGACCAACAAGGATCTTCCAATATGTCCAAACTGTGGAAAGACAATGCGTCTTCGTAAAGGAAAGTTGGGTAATTTTTGGGGGTGCTCTGGCTACCCGGACTGTAAAACGACGGCACCAGATAAAAAAGGAAAGCCTGATTTCACCGTCAAGAAAGAAGAACGGCATACAGATAAATGCCCATCCTGTGGAAAGAAATTACGTCAAATCAAAGGAAAATTCGGGACGTTCTGGTCATGTGAGGATCGGGAGGGCTGCAATGCTACATTTGCAGACCATAAGGATAAGCCTGTGATTGTGAAGTGTCCTGGATGTGGAAAGGGGTATTTAAGAAGAGCTGAGAGTAAGAAGAAAAAAGGTGCGTATTTCTGGTATTGCTCTGATCGCTGCGGAGCAGCCCCAATCTGGGATAAAAGTGGTCTTCCAGATCTTCCATGACGGAGACATGGTACAGAAGGGAGGAGGTGAGATATAATGGTGCATATAGCTATATATGAATGCCCAAACTGCGGGCATCGTCAGGATCATTCCGGCGCATGCGATAAATGTGGCACACAGACGAAATGAGGAAGCTGTGCTCATAACCTGTTAGGAGAAAATCTGAAAACCATCAGACAGCTTCCTAATAGTTTATGAAAATATCATAATTGCATCATAACTCATACTAAAACCTTCATATACATACATCAAATCTGTTTTCAGTTCGTAAAAGTATCACAATAATTCTTAAACTATTCATAGGAGGAGCATCATGAATATAGTTGCATTAAGCGGTCGTCTCGGAGCGGAAATCAGCGAACACATTACGCAGAGTGGCAAATACGTTATTCATTTTCCGCTTGCTGTTCGTAAGAGCTTCAAAAAAGATGAAAAGGGAAATTATCCCGTCAACTATTTCCAGATCGAGGTATGGGGAGCGTTGGCAAAAACTTGCAAGGAGCACTTATCCAAGGGACAGCTTGTCAGTGTATCCGGTCGGTTGGACGCAAAGTCTTATGACGATAAAAAGGGACAAAAGAGATACGCAACGATGGTTGTTGCAGCTACAGTGGACTTCCTGACACCGAAACAGGCATCTATGGTTGATGCAAATGCACTCAATTCTATGGCAACGGATCCAGATGAGCTGATCCAGGAGGAGGAGCTGGGGGATGAATCTCTCTTCCGGCAAGTCATGTCTTCCGATGACGACGATATTCCTTTTTGACAAGGAATCCTCTGACCCTCATTTGACCCCTAAAATCCAGAAAAAGATGGAGAATATGGAGAATCCGTAGAATAGAGAGAATGAAAAGGGCTGAAATACAGGGGTTGCAAAACAATGTTAATATGGTATAGTTGAGCTCGAATGAAGTTAATTCAGACGCGCCATCTTGATGCATCTATCTTATGAAATGAGGTTATTATGAGCATACGAGGTGTAGTATTTGATGTTGACGACACGCTGTACGATATGGCGCAGCCTTTCTATGCAGCCATGAGAAGGCTTTATGGGGAGCGCGCCGAGTTCGACCTGCCCGCACTTTTTCTGTCATTTCGTCAATACAGCGATGAGCGGTTTGAGGAATCGCAGACCGGAAAAATCAGTATGGATGAGTTCTACATCTACCGCATCCGTATGACACTCCAGGAGGCCGATGTTCAGACGACGGATGCGCAGGCACTTGCATTTCAACGTGTCTACATGGGGCTTCAGTATCAGATTAAACTGTCGCCGATCATGGTGCGGCTGTTGACCGATCTCCGCACACGCGTGAAGCTCGGTATCATCACAAATGGTGAGTCCGCCCATCAGCGAAAAAAAATCGCCTCCCTCGGCATTTCCAAATGGATGAAGGAGGAGACGATCATCATCTCAGGCGATCATAAATTCCACAAACCGGATCAGCGTATTTTTCAGCTGATGGCGGAGCGTATGGAGGTGGATGGGGCACAGCTTCTCTATGTCGGCGACGCTTTTGATCTGGATGTCGTAGGCGCTGTAGAAGCAGGATGGAATGCGGTCTGGTTCAATCGACGCGGCCGAAGTGTACCACAAACCGCAGCAGGGCTTTCTTTTTCCGAAGTTCCCTCAGAGGAAAAGCTGCTCTCGATGGTTATGAAGGCGGTACGCGGGTAGGCAATCAATTCATTGAAATAAATGAAAGGGGCTGCTGCATGAGTTATGTGTGGTGTCAATTTACATAAAACCACCGTGGATCAAGGGTTGACAGCACCACACGAATATGCTATTATCCACTAACGTAGGCGTATAGCCTGGTTGGGCGTGAGCCCATCCCCAACCGCACGACGAGGTCATCGAATCGGTCTTACCGAACCGTAGTCGGCGAGTAACCATATAGGGAGGTGTTTTCATGTATGCAATCGTAAAGACGGGCGGCAAGCAGTACAAGGTCGCTGAGGGTGATACCATTTTTGTGGAGAAGCTTGAGGCGGGCGAGGGCGAGGCTGTCGTTTTCGATCAGGTTCTCACTGTTGTGAGCGAGGGCAGCGTCAAAGTCGGTCGTCCGATGGTGGATGGCGCGAAGGTGACTGCTAAGGTCGTGGCACACGGCAAGGGCAAGAAGATCCTGGTCTTCAAGTACAAGGCGAAGTCCAATTACCGCAAGCGTCAGGGTCATCGTCAGCCGTTCACGAAGGTCGTTATCGAGAAGATCGAGGCGTAATGCGTGATTTTGGTTGAAATCCTCACGAATGAAAATGGATTGATAACGGGGTATCGTGTCACCGGACACAGCGGCACGGCGAAGCACGGACGGGATATTGTCTGTGCCGGTGTATCTGCTCTGACCCAATCTGCGCTTCTTGGTATCATGGAGCATCTGCATCGCACCGTCAACTATGACATTGCGAGCGGAAATCTCGAAATGCGGCTCATCGAGTCACCGAATGATTGTACCGAAGCGATTCTGCGGACCATGTATATGGGACTTGCAGAGATTGAAAAGATCAGTCCAAAGGGTATTCAGATTCAGGAAGTAAAGGGGTGAACAGATTGTTCTCGTTTGATTTGCAGCTTTTTGCACATAAAAAAGGGGTCAGCTCGACCCGCAATGGTCGCGACAGCCACTCCAAGCGTCTTGGCGTGAAGGAGCAGGCAGGCACGCACGTGACAGCAGGCAGCATCATCGTTCGTCAGCGTGGCACGCATTTCCATCCTGGGCACAATGTCGGCATTGGCAAGGACGATACGATCTTTGCAAAGATTGACGGCAAGGTTGCCTTTGAGCGCAAAGGGCGTCATCAGCGCCAGATCAGTGTGTATCCGCTTGCGGAGGCCGCTGTATAACTTTGTCATATGTGGATGCCTGTGCCCGTTATGGGTACAGGCTCTTTTAGAAGCTGTTTTCACAAGTGAAATGCTGCACTTGCGAAAGCAGCTTCTTATGTAGGGGGACATATGCAGTTCATAGACCGCGCACAGATCACGGTGAAGGCAGGAGACGGCGGACACGGAAAATCCGCATTCCGCCATGAAAAATTTATGCCAAAAGGCGGTCCGTCGGGCGGAGACGGCGGACGCGGTGGGGATGTCATTTTCCGCGCCGACCGCAACCTGAATACGCTCCTCTCGTTTCGTTTTCATCGTAAGTTTAACGCGAAGAACGGTGAAAACGGCGAACATAAGAACCAGTTTGGCAGAAACGCGCAGCACCTCTATGTCGATGTCCCGCCCGGTACGATTGTGATGGATGAGGCGACGGGGGAGGTACTTGCCGATCTCACCGAAGTCGGCATGGAGGCTGTAATTGCACGAGGTGGACGCGGCGGACGCGGCAATGCAAAGTTTGCAAATTCTGCAAACCGTGCCCCCTCCTTTGCCGAGTTCGGCGAGCCGGGCGAAAGCCGCAAGCTGCGGTTGGAACTGAAACTGCTTGCCGATGTCGGTCTTGTCGGCTATCCGAGCGTCGGTAAGTCGAGCCTCGTTGCATCCTGCTCTGCCGCACGCCCTGAGATTGCAGACTACCATTTTACCACATTGACGCCCGTGCTCGGTGTTGTGCAGACGGACTATGAAAAGAGCTTCGTCATGGCAGATATCCCGGGACTCATTGAGGGAGCCGCAGATGGCGTGGGGCTGGGGCACGATTTCCTGCGTCATGTGGAGCGCACGCGCCTGATTTTGCACATCGTCGATGCCTCCGGCATTGAGGGGCGTGATCCTGTCGAGGATTATTACAAGATCAACAAGGAACTTGCGCGCTACAGTGAGAAAATTGCAAAACGCACGCAGATCCTCGTCGCGAATAAGATTGACCTGCCATCTGCCGAGGAGCATTTGCCGCGTCTGAAAGATCTTGCCGAGCGTGAGGGGATGGAGTTCTTTGAAATTTCCGCTGCAACACACACAGGAGTGCAGGAACTCATCGATCACGTTGGTACATGGCTGGATGACTATGTGCCCGAACCCGAAGCAGAGGACAATGATGTTGCCGTATTCGATCAAAATGCCGAAGATGACGAGAAGGTAACGATCTCACGCAATGATGCAGGAGACTTCATCGTGTCCGGCAAGGCACTCGAAAAGCTCGTTGCCATGACAAACTTCAACAACGATGAAGCTGTTCGTCGCTTTCAGTATATCTGGCGTCTCAAAGGCTTGGACGAAAAGCTGCGCGCACGCGGTATCAAAGAGGGCATGACAGTTCGTATCGGGGATATGGAATTCGACTATCAAGACTGAGAAATGGAGGAAAGGATTTGCTGCGAAACACGCTGACCAGTAAGCAGATTCGGAAACTGCGCTCACTCGGCATGACGGAGGAAGCCATCGTCATGATCGGCAAGGAAGGTGTGACACCGACGGTCGTCGCCTCGGCGCGTGAGGCCATCAAGAAACGCGAGCTCATCAAAGTTCGTGTCCTGCAAAATGCACCGGACGAGCCGGAGGATGCGATCACCATGCTTGCAGAGCGGGCAGACGCGAACCTCGTGCAGGTCATCGGCAGAAACGGTCTCCTCTTCCGACGCAACTTTGATAAGCCAAGGATCGAACTATGAATGCAAGAGCGCGTCTGCGTGAGGCAAAACGCATTGTTGTCAAGGTGGGGACGAGTACCCTCACCCATCCATCGGGCGGGATGAATCTTCATCGCATGGAGCATCTCGTACGCGAACTCATTGACGAGGCAAATCAAGGGAAGGACATCCTGCTCGTTTCCTCCGGCGCGATTGCCGCAGGAATGAACACACTTGGGCTCAAGGAGCGTCCTGCAAACATTCCTGCGCGGCAGGCACTTGCTGCAATTGGGCAGGGGGCACTTCTGCACATCTATGAGAAGTTCTTTCACGAATACGGACGGACAATGGCACAGATCCTCCTCACAAAGGAGAATGCCGCACGCCATCACCAGTATATGAACTCACGCAATGCGCTCCTCGCACTCCTTGGGATGAATGTCATCCCCGTCATCAATGAAAATGATGCTGTTGCCGTCGACGAGATCAAGATCGGGGACAATGATAATCTGTCGGCTGTCGTCGCCGCGCTTGTTGATGCGGATGCGCTCATCATCCTTTCGGATATTGACGGTGTCTATACAGCGAACCCGCGCACAGATGCGTCAGCACGACTCATCTCTGAGATTCCGGAGATCACGCCGGAGATTGAGCAGATTGCCGGCGGTGTCGGCTCTGCGCAGGGAACGGGCGGTATGCAGACCAAGATTGAAGCTGCAAAGATTGCCCAGAATGCCGGTGTGACAATGGTGATTGCACGTGGCGATGAGGACGGTATCATCCGTTCCATCCTGCGCGGCGAAGAAATTGGCACCCTGTTTCCCGCACGTGAAGCGCACCTCAAGACCCGCAAGAGCTGGCTTGCATTCGGAAAGCGTCTCACAGGTGAGATTCTCGTGGATGAGGGTTGTATTGCCGCCATGCGGCGCGGAGCAAGTCTGCTGGCGGTCGGTGTGACAGCGGTATACGGTGACTTCTCAGCAGGTGAGACAGTGCGCGTCCTCAGTCCCGCAGGACAGGAGATCGCACGTGGCATTACAGCATATGATGCCGCAGATGTGATGCGTCTGATGGGACACAGAACAACGGACTTTCATGAGCTTGTGGCAGATGGTGCACATGAGGAGATCATTCATCGGGACAATATGGTTCTGATGGTATAAGGAGTGTTCATGGTGATGGAGCAGGAGATTCGTGCGCAGGCAGAGACAGCAAAGGCAGCATCCTATCGCCTTGCAGCACTTCGGACGGACGCACGCAACAAAGCACTCTGCGCAATGGCAGATGCCCTGATGGCACACATAGACAAAATCCTCCATGAAAACGCAGCAGATGTGGAGGATGCCAAAACATCCGGGATGCGTGCTTCCTATCTGGATCGTCTGCGTCTTGACGAGGCGCGTATCGCCTCTATGGCAGAAGGGCTTCGTTTGACCGCCGCTCTCCCTGACCCGCTGGGAAGAGAGGACTACTCGGTGCGCCGTCCGAACGGGCTTGAGATCCGTCGTATGCGCGTGCCGCTTGGTGTCGTCGGTATGATCTACGAAGCTCGTCCGAACGTGACGGCAGATGCGATCGGACTCTGTCTGAAGTCCGGGAACGCCGTTCTCCTGCGCGGCGGTTCCGATGCGCTGCGCTCGAATCTTGCCATCGCAGAGGTGCTTTCGCACGCCGCCTATGCGGCGGGGATTCCGCAGGGAGCAATTCAGCTGCTCGCGATGAAGGAACGCGCCGCCGTCGATGTCATGACACATCTGACAGGACTGCTCGATGTCATCATCCCGCGCGGCGGGGCTGGTCTAATTCGCCGCATTGTCGAGAGCAGCACCGTCCCTGTCATAGAGACAGGAGCCGGTGTCTGTCATATCTATGTGGATTGTGCGGCAGATATCCCGATGGCACTCCACATTGTCGAAAACGCAAAGGTTTCGAGACCCTCTGTCTGCAATGCCGCAGAGACCCTTCTGGTACACGAAAAGATTGCGGAGGTTTTCCTTCCACAAATGGCGCACATCCTCCATGCGAATGGTGTAGAACTGCGCGGCTGCCCGAAAACGTGTACAATTCTCTCGGACATTGCGGCGGCAAGCGAGGAGGATTGGTCTACGGAATACGGCGACCTCATCCTGTCAATTCGCATGGTCACAGATATGGAGGAGGCAATCGCACATATCAATCAATACAATACGGGGCACTCCGAGACCATCGTCACCGATGACATTCGTGCGGCACATGATTTTCAGCAGCGCATCGATGCTTCGACAGTCTATGTGAATGCCTCTACACGCTTTACGGATGGCTTTGAATTCGGCTTTGGCGCAGAGATCGGCATTAGTACGCAGAAACTCCATGTACGGGGTCCGATGGGACTTGAAGCCCTGACGAGTACAAAGTATCTTGTCTACGGCGAGGGACAGGTACGCTGACGATGTTTGCTGCGACAACGAGGACGTGCTACAAATGCACCGCCTGATTGGATATCTTCGGACACTGTGTCAATATACGGCAACGGCAAAGGGACGACATGATATTCTCGACTATCTGTATGCGGTTGTCACGTTTTTCATCATCACCGCTTTGGTACTCGTGATTCTTCAATTTGTGAGGTAAGCAGAGATGGGAAGCCGCATTGGAATTATGGGCGGAACATTTGACCCCATTCATATGGGACATCTCATCACAGCAGAGATGGTGCGCTCGGCAGCCTGCCTGGACAGGGTTCTCTTTATCCCGTCTGCGCGTCCGCCGCATAAGGATGGAACGCGCGCAGCGTCCCCCGAAGATCGGCTTGCCATGGCAGAGTGTGCCATACAGGAAAATCCGCGTTTTTCGGTATCGGATATCGAACTGCGCCGTGAAGGGCCTTCCTATACGGTGGATACCATTGCGGAGCTCCAACATCGACTGGACGGAGCGGAGCTCTTCTTTATTACCGGAGCGGACGCAATGAACGATCTCTATCGTTGGCATGAGCCGAAACGCCTGCTGTGTTCCTGTCAGTTCATCGTGGCGACGCGGCAGGGCGTTCCACTCGATGAGCTCCTGCTCGCAGAAAAATTTACGGCAGAGGAGCGCAGTCACATTCAGGTGCTGCCAACGCCGCATTTGGAAATCTCCTCAAGTGCGATTCGCACACGCATCCGTGTGGGACTTTCCATTCGACATCTGGTGCCGCGTGCGGTAGAAGAATATATTGAAGACAGGGGGCTGTATCGTGAGCATGACAAAGAGCTATGAGGAGATGCGTGCCATTCTTGAGCAGCAGCTCACCCCAAGCCGTTACAAGCACTCTCTGGGGGTTGCTGAGACAGCGGCGACAATGGCGCGCCGTTTTGGCATGAACGAAGAACGCGCACGCGTGGCGGGCCTCCTGCATGACTGCGGTCGTGTCTATGAGACATCTGAACTGCCAAAAGAGGCACGTCGTCGCGGAATTCCCATCGGAAAAATCGAATCTGCCACGCCGCTTTTGCTCCACGCCTATGTGGGGGCTTATCTGATTTACGAGGTCTATGGAATTAACGATGCCGTGATTGCACAGGCGGTCTGGCGACATACCGTCGGCGGCACGAACATGACGGCACTGGACAAGATCATCTACTATGCCGATATGATCGAGCCATCGCGCGCCTATCCCAAAGTGGAGCATTTGCGCGAACTCGCGCGTACGGCCTCGCTGGATGAAATGATGCTGGTCGGACTGACGGAGTCCATTCTCTTTGTTGCACAGAAGGGTGGGCTCATTCATCCGGATACCGTTACGGCACGAAATGAACTTCTTCTTGAGCGACGCTGAATGATTCTATTGCATGGATAGAGAGGGGGGGATGATGTCGGAATACGACGCAGAGGAACTTGCTGCTCAATTACAAAGTGAAAACTCACGTGAAAATATCAACAAGCGCCGCAGTCAGCGAAAACGCAAACGCCGTATGGCATTTCTGCGCGGCATTATTCGCCTCATCTGCACTATTATCCTCCTTGCAGCACTCAGTATCGGAGGATACTACGTTATCGGATGGGGAGTACAGGCGTACCGTGATGTGCGCGATATGTATGAGGCATACCTGATCCGTCAGGAAGCAAATCGCGGAGAGGTTGACGTTCGCTTTGACGGCTATACAAATGTACTGGTACTCGGTCTGGATGATGCGGTCAATATGGATGACGACGAGGAAAAACGAGCCGATGCAATTCTCCTCATCAGCATGGAGAATGCAACGGGCAAAGTGCGTATCCTCAACATCCCGCGCGATACATGGGTGGTCATGGCGCAAAACAAAGGCGAAACCAGACTTGCCAATGTCTACGCCATTGGCGGAGCCCCCCTGATGGTACGGACGATCAACCAGATGTTTGACATCTCCATTCATCAGTACGTTATCATCGATCTTGCGACATTTGCACAGATTGTGGACACGGTCGGCGGTATCGACCTCTATATCGAGCAGAACATGGACTATGACGATCCCGAGGCGCAGCTTTCGATCCATATGCGGCAGGGGTATCGCCATCT
This sequence comes from Centipeda sp. (in: firmicutes), assembly GCF_057271695.1. NCBI lineage: Bacteria > Bacillati > Bacillota > Negativicutes > Selenomonadales > Selenomonadaceae > Centipeda > Centipeda sp. (in: firmicutes). Next base: position 28,947 of record NZ_DBHIVL010000011.1, on the reverse strand, counting down.
AGACGGAAAGAGCGCAGAGCACTATCTGCGCTATCGGAGCGACGACCTCGGCGATCTCGGGCGGACACAGCGGCAGCAGAAATTTGTCAAGGCATTCTATGCCAAGCTCCTGCGCGTCGATACACTGCCAAAGATCCCGACCATCGCAGATATCCTGAAACAAAATGTCACAACCAGTGCGGAGCTCTTCGACTCCGTTCACATTGGCAATGTCATTCGGAAACTGAGCAGCGATCCGCCGCGCACAATCATGCTGCCCGGTGATTTCTCACGAAGCGATGATACCATCTGGATCATGGATCGCGCGGCAACGGATGAAATTATTCATGAACTTTTCCCGCCGGAGACAGCGGGTACGGAGTAACAGGAGGGAACAGCTTGACAGAGCAGGAAAAATGCCGTGTGATTTGCGCGGCGGCAGATGAAAAAAAAGCACGCGATATCGTGCAGATGGACATGATCGGTCTGATGTCAACGAATGACTATTTTGTCATCTGCTCGGCGAATACCGCCACACAGGTACGCGCAATTACAGATAACATTGAGAAAAAAATGGAGGAAGCGGGGATTTCATTTCTCCACATGGAAGGCTATCGTGAAGGAGAGTGGGTTCTGCTCGACTACGGTGATACCGTCGCGCACATCTTCCAGCAGGACGCACGCGAATACTACGCGCTGGAACGCCTGTGGGGCGATGCCAAGCTGACGCCATACGAGGAATAGGAAAGATGCAGGAAAGAACGCGAAAAATGGGGTATAACCAGCGCCCATGCAAATACGGTCCGAGTCAGGTCGCCGAACTCACCGCCGTACGAGAGAGTGAACTTGGCGTATTTTTGGATGCAGAGACCGGGAACACCAGTGACGACATCCTGCTGCACCATGTTCAGCAGACAGCCCCCGTCAAGATTGGTGATCGCGTTCGCGTCTTTCTTTACCTCGATCCAAAACGCCGCCTCACTGCGAGCATGCGGACGCCCCGCATGAAGGAGGGGCAGGTCGCTCGTCTGCGCGTCATCAACGTCACAAAGGAAGGTGCGTTTCTTGATGTCGGGGCTGAGCGCGGTATCTTTCTCCCCTACGCAGGGATGCGAGGCCGCCCCCAGGTCGGTGAGACCGTCTGGGCAAAGCTCTATACCGACAAATCAGGACGCCTTGCCGTAACCATGGAGGTCGAGGATGAGCTGCGCCGCGCCTCACGTCCCGCAAAAGGCGTGCGTGTAGGAGACCGCCTGAAGGGTTCCGTCTACAATATTACGGAACGCGGTGCATTTCTCTTTACCGAAGAACGCTATATTGTCTTTATCGACCACCGCGAGATTCCCAAACGGCCGCGTGTCGGCGAAACTGTGGAAATGCGTGTGACCTACCTGCGTGAGGACGGGCGACTGAATGCCTCCCTACGACCACCAAAGGAAACGGCACAACAGGAGGATGCAGATCGGCTCCTCGCTCTCCTGAACGAACATAACGGCAGGATGCCTTATACCGATGCAACATCGCCGGAGGTCATTCAGGACCGCTTTCATATCAGCAAAGCATCATTCAAGCGCGCGCTTGGCCGATTGCTGAAGGATGGGCTCATTGAACAGCGTGATGGATGGACATATTTATCCGAGAAAAACAAAAAGTCCTAGTTTTTTATCAAAACAGGCAGGATTTTTTTCCTGAAGGGCGAATAGAGAGCTTAGCAAACAATGTTTACAAGCATGGGGGAGAGAGATAAATGCCAGAGACGGTTGCAGAAGAGAGAAAAGGTATCCTGCTTGAGACAGGAACGAACGAGTTTGAGATTGTCGAGTTCAGCATTGGGAAGGTGAACTACGGCATCAACGTTGCAAAGGTCCGTGAGGTCATTACGCGCACCCCGGTCACAGCAATGCCTGAGGCACATCCCTATGTCGACGGACTGTTTACGCTCCGCGGCAAGGCAATCCCGCTCGTCAATATGGCGCGGTGTCTGAATCTCCAGACGGCAGATGAGCTCCAGAACATCATCGTTACGGAGATCAACAACTACGATATTGGCTTCCTCGTCGGCAGTGTCTACCGCATTCACCGCATTTCGTGGAAGAATATGGAGCCGGCACCGAATGTCGGTGAGGGATCGCGTGTCGTCGGTATCATCAAGATGGAGGATCGCATTGTTCTCCTGCTTGACTTTGAGACCATCATTGCTGAGATCAACCCGGAGATCAACCAGAAGCTCACAACGGTCACGGAGGCAACACAGGATGCCAAAACGCGTCGTGGTACAGCACATATCGTGGTTGCAGAGGATTCCAAGATGCTGCGTGACCTCCTTGTGAACACATTACATGAGGCGGGCTACAAGTTCATCCGCGACTTCGGAAACGGGCAGGATGCATGGGATTACTTGCAGGATCTTGCACGCAAGAATGGTCCGATTGAAAACCATGTACGCATCATTATCTCCGATGTTGAGATGCCGAAAATGGACGGACATCGTCTGCTCAAGCTCGTGCGCGAGGATAACCGTCTGAGCGAGGTTCCGCTCGTTCTCTTCTCCTCCCTCATCAGTGAGGAGATGAAGCGCAAGGGCGAAAGTCTCGGCGCATCCGGACAGGTGTCAAAGCCGGAGATCAACCAGCTTATCGATCTGCTGGATACGCTCATCTTTGGCGAGCCGCTTCATGATGCCATCAATGAAAACTAAATTCGGGTAATATAAGGACTGCTGTACTTCTGTACGGCAGTCCTTTTCGTTCTATTGACATGACTCTAAAATCTCGTTATCATAGAGGTTAAGGAGATGGTAAAATGAAGGTAGCAGTCCTCATGGGAAGCGACTCCGACTGGCCAATCTTAAAGCCGGCGGTGGAGCTCCTGAAACAATTTGGCATCGAACCGGTGGTCAAGGTTGCCTCGGCGCATCGCACGCCCTCCATTGTGCGTGATTTTGTCATGGAAGCCGACCACAACAAGGAGTTTGCGGCATTCATTGTGGCGGCAGGAGCTGCGGCACATCTTGCAGGTGTCGTAGCAAGCTACACGATCAAACCCGTCATCGGTATCCCCGTCAATGCAACACCGCTGAACGGCATGGATGCGCTGCTCAGCACGGTACAGATGCCGTCGGGGGTTCCCGTTGCGTCCATGGCGATCAACGGTGCAAAGAACGCCGCAATCTTTGTCGCGGAGATTCTTGCAGTGTACGATTCTTCCATTGCAGAGGCCTTGATGGACTATCGTGAAAAGATGGTACTTGAAGTCGAGGCAAAGGCAGATCGGGTTGCAGCACAGCTGTAAACACATTAATGCACATAGGATAATGTCCTGTATTTAGGGAAGCACTGATAAATTCAGCCGCGCCATTTTGACGGACTTCATTTTATCAGCGATTCCTTAGGAGAAATGGAAAGGCAGGCCGAATAATGGAGCGCAAAGAGGCTCTTTACGAGGGTAAGGCAAAGATTATCTATGCAACGGATCATTCCGATAAATACCTCGTATACTATAAGGATGATGCAACCGCCGGCAACGGTGCAAAGAAGGGAACGATTGCCGACAAGGGTGTCATGAACAACAAGATGACGGCATTCTTCTTCGATCTTCTTGCCAAGGAAGGAATTCCTCATCACTATATCTCCATGCCGAGTGACCGTGAGATGATTGTCAAGAAACTCACGATCATCCCACTTGAGGTCATCATCCGTAATGTTGCCGCAGGTTCGCTTGCTCAGCGTCTCGGACTTGAGGAAGGTGTTCCGATGCCGTTCCCGATCATTGAGTACTGCTACAAGAACGACGATCTCGGCGATCCCATGCTCAACCGCTATCATATCCGTGCGGTGAAGATTGCAACAGATGCTGAGCTGGACGAGATTGAACGCATGTCCCTGAAGATCAACGATGTCCTTACGAAGTTCCTCAAGACCAAACGCGTCGACCTCATCGACTTCAAGCTCGAATTTGGCAAAGATGCAAACGGGAATATCATCCTTGCCGACGAGATCTCTCCGGACAACTGCCGTTTCTGGGACAGTGATACGAAAGAGAAGCTGGATAAGGATCGTTTCCGCCGTGATCTCGGCAATGTAGAGGATGCCTATAAGGAGATGCTCCACAGGCTGACGGGAGAAGCATAAGAGAGATGTACGAAAAAGTGCCAAAGTGGAAGGAAGAATGCGGCATCTACGGTGTGTACTCCCATGCGGAGGACGTGTCCGAAATGACGTATCTTGGTCTCTTTGCGCTCCAACACCGCGGACAGGAGAGCGCGGGCATCGCACTCACGGATGGCTATTGGATCGATGTCAAAAAGGGCATGGGTCTGGTCAGCGAGGTATTCCGTGAGCAGCTGCCTCATCTCGATCATGCTAAAATCGCCATTGGACACGTCCGCTATGCGACGACGGGCTTCAGTCTTGCTGCAAACGCTCAACCTCTGCGCGTCAACTACGCAGGTGGAGCACTTGCCTTGGCTCACAACGGCGACCTTACGAATGCTGCGCTGATTCGCCGCGATCTTGAAAGCAAAGGGACGGTCTTTCAGACAACAATTGATTCCGAGGTGTTTGTTCATCTCATTGCACGCTCACAGAAGACTTCCATCGAGGAGCGCATCCTTGAGGCAGTCAGTGTGGTGCGCGGTGCTTTCTGTCTTTCGATCATGACAGAGGACAAGTTGATCGGCGTGCGTGACCCACAGGGCTTCCGACCACTCTGCATCGGACGGACAACGGATGGCGGATGGGTTCTGTCCTCAGAGACCTGCGCCCTTGATGTCAACGGTGCCACATTCGTGCGCGATGTATTGCCGGGTGAAATGGTCGTCATCGACAGCGACGGGCTCAAGTCCTATCGCTTTTCCAATGGGGAAGACATCGCTTCCTGCATCTTCGAATACATCTATTTTGCGCGCCCGGATTCCATCATTGATGGGCAGTCCGTCCATGCGGCACGCTTTGAGATGGGACGCGTTCTTGCACGCGAGTCCGGTTTTCGCGGCGATGTCGTCATCTCTGTCCCGGACTCCGGCACAACTGCAGCGACCGGTTTTGCCTATGAGGCAGGCATTCCATTTGCCGAAGGGCTGATCAAGAACCGCTACATTGGACGCACATTCATCCAACCGACGCAGAAACAGCGCGATGCGGCAGTCAAGCTGAAACTGAGCCCCGTACGTTCCGTTGTGGCAGGAAAGTCGGTCATCATGGTGGACGATTCCATCGTGCGCGGTACGACGAGCGGAAAGATTGTGCGACTGCTGCGAAATGCCGGAGCGCGTGAAATTCACGTCTGTATCAGCAGTCCACCGATTACCGATCCGTGCTACTATGGCATTGATACATCCATCCGCAAAGAACTGATCTCCGCGACCAAGAGCGTGGAGGAGATCTGCGAATTCATCGGGGCTGATTCACTCCATTTCATCTCAATCGAAGGGCTGCGGCAGTGTGTTCCGGCACTCAATCCGGATCACATGTGCTACGCCTGCTTTAACAACAACTATCCTGTTCCCGAAGAGGATGCGACGCTCGACGAGGATGATAAGCTCATACTCGAGCGGAGGCGGATTGCACAGCGTGAAAGGGGGCTTTGAGAGCCGATGGAGAGAATGACCTACCGTGATGCGGGCGTTGATATCGATGCAGGAAACGAGTCTGTATCTCTGATTAAGGATGCCGTCCGTGCGACCTATCGCTCGGAGGTGATGGGTGATCTCGGCGGCTTTGGTGGGCTGTTTGCCCTGAATACCAAGGACTATAAAGAGCCGGTTCTCGTATCGGGAACGGACGGTGTCGGAACGAAGTTGCGTCTCGCTTTCCTACTGAACAAACACGATACGATTGGGCAGGACGCAGTCGCGATGTGCGTCAACGATATTCTCGTGCAGGGGGCAGAACCTCTTTTCTTCCTCGACTATCTTGCCGTCGGCAAACTCGAGCCGATCCAGGTTGCCAAGGTTGTTACAGGTGTTGCGCGTGCCTGCAAGGAGTCCGGCTGTGCCCTGATCGGCGGTGAAACAGCAGAGATGGCGGGGTTTTATCCCATAGGAGAATACGATATTGCAGGGTTCTCCGTGGGCGTTGCAGAACGCTCCAAGCTCATTACCCCCGCTCGTGTAAAAGCAGGCGATGTCCTGCTCGGTCTGCCGTCGTCAGGGGTACACTCAAACGGATACTCCCTCGTACGCAAAATTGTCTTTGAGCGCAAGGGCTTCAAAGGCGATGAGTATATGGAAGAACTCGGTCAAACCATTGGCGAGGAACTGTTGACTCCGACGCGCCTCTATCCGCGCATCTGTCTGCCGCTCATTCGAGAGTTTGATATTCACGGCATGGTGCATATCACAGGCGGCGGTTTCTACGAAAATATCCCACGCGCCCTGCCGGAGCATATGGGGGCAGAGGTAAACGGTGCAGCATGGACAATCCCGCCGGTCTTCCGCCTGCTACAGGAGTGGGGGAATGTTGACTGGACGGAAATGTACCGTACATTCAACATGGGGATCGGTATGGTACTCATTGTTTCATCGGACGAAGCGGATCGTATCACCGCTCAGTTGAATGCGCAGAATGAAACGGTATACCACATCGGTCATGTAACAGAAGGGGCGCATGAGGTCGTCATCAAGGGCGGTGTCTTTGATGCGTGAGGAAAAGCTTGGCATACTCTGCTCGGGACGCGGTTCCAATCTGGCATCGATTATCGAGGCGATTGAGCGTGGAGAAATTCCTGCTGAAATTGCGGTCGTCATCGCAGACAAGCGCGATGCCTATGCACTCGAACGCGCGCGGACGAAGGGGATTCCCGCCGTTGCCGTCGTCTATCGGGACTATGCGGATCGTGCGGACTTCGAGCGCGCCATGCTGGATGAGCTGCATGCCCACGGTGTAACCCTCGTAATTCTTGCAGGATTCATGCGGATTCTCTCTCCCGTTTTCGTACATGCGTATACGGGTCGTATCTTGAACATCCACCCTGCACTCCTGCCGAGCTTTCCGGGAGCACATGCCCATCGTGACGCACTTGCTTACGGCGTGAAGGTCAGCGGCTGCACCGTTCACTTCGTGGATGAAGGAATGGACTCCGGCCCCATCATTCTACAGGCGTCCGTTCCTGTGACGGAGGACGATACCGAGGAAACACTTGCGGCACGTGTTCTGGAACAGGAACATCGGATATTCCCGGAAGCAATCAAACTCTATGTGGAAGACAGACTGCGTACGGATGGGCGAAGGGTTCACATCCTGCCCGCCGCTGAAGGAGGATCATTATGAAGATAAAACGTGCTCTGATCAGTGTATCCGACAAGACGGGTGTGGTGGAATTTGCACGCGTACTGCATAAAGCAGGAGTCGAGATTGTCTCCACGGGCGGAACAATGAAGGCACTCCGTGAGGCGGGTATCCCTGTCATCTATGTCAGCGATGTAACAGGCTTCCCCGAGATCATGGACGGACGCGTCAAGACTCTGCATCCATTCGTGCATGGCGGTATTCTTGCCGTCCGTGGCAATCAGACACATGAGAAGGCATTGCGCGAGCTGAAAATTACGCCGATCGATCTCGTTGCAGTCAATCTCTATCCCTTTAAGGAAACGGTTGCAAATCCGAATGTCACACTTGCTGAGGCAGTTGAGCAGATTGACATCGGCGGTCCTGCAATGATTCGCGCTGCAGCGAAAAACTTCAAATTTGTCACCGTGATTACAAACCCAGCGCGCTATGCGGAGATTGCGGAGAAAATCGAGAAAGACGGCGCGGTCGACGGCATGACACGGATGCGTCTTGCACATGAGGCGTTTGCCCATACTGCTGACTATGACAGCGCAATCAACGCATATCTTGCCGGGCAGTTGGAAAAATGAGGAAGACGACGTGAACATTCTTGTAATCGGATCAGGCGGTCGCGAGCACGCGCTTTTCTGGAAACTCAAAGAGAGTCCGTTGACAGACAGCATCTATGCCCTGCCCGGAAACCCGGGAATGGGGGAGCAGATTGACATCTCTGCGACGGACAACGATGCAATCCTGAAATTTGCCAAGGAGAAAGAAATCGGACTTGTGGTCGTCGGTCCCGAGATTTCTCTCACAAATGGGCTTGTGGACGAGCTCGAGAGTGCAGGGATTCGTGCATTTGGTCCACGCGCAAATGCGGCAGAGCTTGAGGGTTCAAAATCCTTCGCAAAGGATCTCATGAAGAAGTATGGGATTCCAACAGCACGTTACGAAGTCTTTACTGAGGCAGAACCTGCGCGCGCATATATTCGCAAAGAGGGCGCGCCAATCGTTGTCAAGGCAGACGGCCTTGCCGCAGGGAAGGGCGTCATTGTTGCCATGTCGGAGCAAGAAGCACTCGATGCCATAGATACAATCATGGAGGATAATACCTTCGGCAAGGCGGGAACACGCGTCGTTATCGAAGAGTTTATGGAGGGGGAGGAAGCATCGCTGCTTGCCTTCACCGACGGGAAGATCATCCGTCCCATGATTAGCGCGCAAGATCATAAGCGTGCTCTTGACGGAGACAAGGGGCCAAACACGGGCGGAATGGGCACCTATGCGCCAGCCCCTGTCATGACACCGGAGATGACGGAACGTGCAACAGAGGAGATTCTGAAACCGACAATTGCTGCCATGGCAAAAGAGGGCAGAGTCTATCGAGGCTGTCTTTATCTCGGTCTGATGATTACAAAGGACGGACCAAAGGTCGTCGAGTTCAACGCACGCTTTGGTGATCCCGAGACACAAGTAGTTCTGCCTTTGCTCGATGGTGACCTCGTCCAGATCATGTGCGCCTGTTCTGATGGAACACTCGCGGATGTGCCTATACATTGGAAAAGTGGGGCAGCCGTCTGTGTCGTCTTGGCGGCAGGCGGATATCCTGCATCCTATGAAAAGGGGCATGAGATTTGTGGCATCAGAGCTGCAGAGGACACGGGCGCGCTTGTGTTCCATGCAGGGACGGCGGAGCAGAACGGCAAAATCATCACGAACGGTGGGCGCGTACTTGGGGTCGTCGGCATGGGGGAAGACATCACGTCTGCGGTGAAAAAATCCTATGCCGCAGTCGAGAAAATATCCTTTAAGGATGCCTATTATCGTAAGGACATTGCACATCGTGCATTAAATCGCTAGTTATAAAAAAGTTGGGGTCGCCGTTATCTTTCGGCGCCCCTTATTTTTATGCAGAAATTATCAGTGCTTCCCTAGATTTATATTCACAAATTGTTGACAAGTATTATCATTCTGTGATAGTTTTGTTAAATTGGAATACGGGGATAAACAGGGAGATGGTAGCGTGCTGACATCCTATGACAAAAATTATCTGAGAATAGGCCTTCCTGCTGCACTGGAAGGTGTCCTGATGATCTTTCTGAGCAATGCGGACATCATTATGGTTGGCAGCCTGGGAACGGGTGCCATTGCTGCCGTCAGCATCTTTTCACAGCCACGCATGATGCTCCTGACGGTCGCACGTTCGGTCGCGGCGGCCGTCACCATACTAATTGCGGAACGATTTGGCCGCGATCAGCACGATGCCTATGGTGATATTCTCAAAAAAACAATCGTTCTTGTTTTTGTCGTCCTTGGACTCGCACATATCGGGTTCTTCATCTATCTCGATCCAATTCTCCTGTGGATGGGAGCACAGAAAGACTATCTCTCCGACGCGATGATCTACGGGCTCTGGACGCTGCCCGCTGTCTTCATCACCTCCATGACGACGCTCATGCAGGCGGTCATGTTTGGACGCGGGGAGTCCATGCGTGTCCTCTCGATCAACATACAGGGAAACGTCGTCAACGTCATCCTCAATGCACTCCTGATCTTTGGTCTTGGACCATTCCCACAACTCGGTGTTCTTGGTGCTGCACTTGGAACAATCGGCGGAACACTTTGGTCATTCTACCTCACCCTGCGTGTACTCTATGCATGGGGCATCTTTGCGCAGGGAAATTATCGTCTGACGCGCGTCTATCTGCGTGAATTCCTCAGCGTATTCGGTGGTATCTTCAGTGAGCAGGGATTTGAACGCATCGGCATGGTCGTCTATACCCGCATGGTTGCGGAACTGGGGACGATTCCGTATGCCATCCATGCAATTGCAATGAACTTCTGTGATTTCTATTACAGCTTCTGCAATGGGATGGGAAAGGCAAGCACGGTTCTCGCCGGACACAACAGAGACAGCCACAAGCAGAATGAATGGCGCCGCTATCTCTGGACAGGGATGCGTTGGGGTCTGATTTTCTCCATCATTGTATTCCTCATAACCTTCTTACTGCGTGAGGAAATCTTTGCCGTCTATGCACGTGATGCAGCTCTCCTTCCTCTTGGCAGCCTGATTATCGCATACGTCGCAGCGGTCAGTTTTCCCGAGGCGTACCAGATGGTCTGTGCCGGTATTCTGCGTGCAAGCGGAAAGACAACACAGGTAGCAGCCTATTCCTTTATTAGCATAACGGTACTGCGGCCAATTATCACCTATATTTTCCTCTGTAAGTACAATATGGGACTTGAGGGTGCATGGCTTTCACTGGCACTCGATCAGAGTATGCGCGCCATCTGTGCAGCCATACTCCTGCGCAAGGTATATCATGAAAGAAATTCCAAGCATGCATTGAATCCATGTTAAGAAAAAATCAAGATGAAGTACAAGGGACTTTCTGGCTGTCCAAATACAATAATCTGAAATAGGTGTCTTGACAAGTATATCTAATATGGATATACTACGTTTGGACTTATGTTGAAAACTGAATATATGACGTTGCGAGTGTCGACGGATGAGTATTACTTTGTACGCATTCTGTTGAGCGATGAGAGGAAAATGGGTGGAATGCCCATGCTGTCCCGCAGCCGTAAATAGGGAGTGGTCTTCCACAGGCGCAGAGCCTGTGCCTGTAAAAAGTCACTGGGGTGTAAATAAACATCTTGGGAAGGCGGAAGAACGCGCTGATCTATGAGCCGGAAAGCCTGCTCGCAATAAGATTCATTGATGGACTCACGAGAGATGGGGAGATGGATGCACGATTTTCAGCACTGGGGGAGTGTTGCAAGGTCGTTGTTTTTTGTGTGCATTCTTCTTCCTGTCTCAAAAGAGACAGGAAGTTTTATTTTGCAAATGACAACAAAGGAGTTGGGGAGTTGAGTGCAAAAGCAATCCTGATGCGTCTGGGGCAGATGATCATTACTCTGCTGGGGGTCAGTTTTCTGACGTTCAGTCTGACATTCATTGCACCGGGCGATCCTGTGGATGCAATTCTCGAGACAGGCGATACGATTGTCTCACAGGAGACAATTGAGCAGACCCGCCACGAGCTGGGGCTGGATCGACCGTTCCACGAACAGTATCTCAGTTGGCTGAACGGTGTGGTACACGGGGATATGGGGCGTTCCTACTCGGCAAAAATGCCAGTGCAGGAAAAACTGCTGCAGAATCTTCCAGGAACACTGCTGCTTGCAGGCACGGCAGTGGTGATGATGCTCTTGATCTCCATTCCGGCAGGAGTGATTTCGGCACTGTACCGGAATCGATGGCCGGATCAAGTCATACGATTCTTCACCTTTCTCGGTGTCTCCATGCCGAGCTTCTGGGTAGGACTTATTCTGCTCTATGTGTTCGGTCTGAAGTTAGGGCTTTTCCCGATTGCAGGCGGAGAAGTCAGCCTTGATCGTATGATTCTCCCTGCCTTTACACTTGCCATCCTGCTATCGTCGAAGTATACGCGGCAGGTACGTACGGCAGTGCTTGAGGAGCTCGGACAGGACTACGTTATAGGTCTCAAGGCACGCGGCATGTCGATGCAGCGCATCCTCTGGCGACACGTTCTGCCGAATGCCTTCCTGCCGCTCATCACACTGCTGGGCCTTGCCATTGGCTGGCTGCTCGGCGGCGTTGCCGTCATTGAGATTGTCTTTTCGTGGCCGGGCATCGGACGCGTTGCTGTGCGTGCGATCGAAATGCGCGACTATCCGCTCCTGCAGGGCTTCGTCCTCTGGATTGCAACGCTCTATATGTTTGTGAATCTCATCGTTGATATATCCTATGCGTATCTTGATCCGAGGCTCAGGAAGGGGGCGAAGTCATGACGCGGGATCAACTGCTGTTTCGTATCTATACAGGCATCATCCTGCTGATTGTGCTTGTCGCTATCTGTGCGCCGCTGATCTCGTCATACGATCCGTATGAGTCGCAGATTCAGAATTCACTTCTGCCGCCATCCGCTGAGCATTACTTCGGCACAGACAAGCTCGGACGCGATATCTTTACGCGTATCCTCTATGGTGCACGCATCTCTATCACGATGGCACTGATCGTTGTGATTATTTCGGGTGGTCTTGGGACATTGATCGGTGTGATCTCTGCCTATGTCGGCGGCAAGGTTGACAATGCCATCATGCGTCTGACCGACGTGTTCCTTGCATTTCCTGGCATCGTCCTTGCCATTGCAATTGCAGGTGTGCTCGGCGGCAGTGCAGTCAACGCAGTTCTCGCCGTTGTTATCGTGGGCTGGACAAAGTATGCGCGTCTTGCGCGCAGCCTGACCCTCAAGGTAAAACAGCAGGACTATCTCTCTGCAGCGATTACGAGCGGAACACGCCCGATTGCGATGATTCGTCGGCATATCCTGCCGAATATCATACCGATCATCATTGTGACCGCCGCACTTGACATCGGCGCACTCATGATGGAACTTGCAGGTCTCTCCTTCCTCGGATTTGGCGCACAGCCGCCGACACCGGAGTGGGGGCTCATGCTGAATGAGGGACGTCAGCTGATTCAGACGGCACCCTGGCTTATGATTTTCCCAGGACTTGCAATTGCTTCTGTGGTTGCAATCTTTAATCTATGGGGAGATAGTCTGCGGGATATTATGGACCCGCGCAAGGCAAATTAAAGGAGGAAAAAATGGGAAAGAAAAAAAGATGGCTGACAGCTCTACTGACAGGCTGTATGGCAGCTGCACTCCTGACGGGCTGTGGCGGTGGTCAGTCGGCAGGGGACAAGACGACGCTGAAGGTCGGTGTGACGAACTTCGCGGATACGCTTGAGCCGACCGAGAACTATTTCAGCTGGGTTGTTATGCGCTACGGCATGGGCGAGACGCTTGTCAAGTTCGACGAGAAGATGAACGCGACGCCGTGGCTTGCTGAGAGCTGGAAGATTGGCGACGATAAGCTGACATGGACGTTCAAGATTCGTGACAATGTCAAGTTCTCGAATGGAAAGCCGCTGACGGCGGAGGCGGTCAAGGCTTCGCTTGAGCGCTCCTTTGCGAAGAACAAGCGTGCGGAGACCTTCTTCAAGTACACGGAGATGAAGGCGGACGGTCAGACACTCACGATCAAGACGGAAAAGCCGTCACCGAGCATGCCGGGCTTCCTTGCCGATCCTCTCTTCCTGATCGTGGATGTGTCCAGCGAGGGAGAGCGTGACTTTGCAAAGCAGGGTCCTATCTGCACAGGTCCCTATGTCTGCGAGTCCTTCGTCAAGGAAAAAGCCGTCATGAAGAAGAACCCGTATTATTGGGATGGGGAAGTACCGTATGAGACGGTCGAGATCCCGTCAATCGATGATCCGAATACGCGCGCAATGGCACTGCAGTCGGGTGAGGTCGATATGGCCGTCAACATCGCTGCCGGCGACATCGGGCTCTTCAACGACACGGCGAAGTTCCACATCGACCGTATTTCATCCCTGCGTACGGTTCTCGCCCGCATCAACAATAAGGGGGTTCTCGGTGATCCGAAGGTACGTGCTGCGTTTATCTCAATGACGGATCGCAAGGCGTACAACGAAGTCATCCTGAAGGGAACCTTCATTCCGGGCAAGGCTCCGGTTCCGCCCTCTCTCGACTATGGATTCGATCAGCTCACCGACCCGAATGCCTACAATGTCGACCGTGCAAAACAGCTCCTCGATGAGGCGGGCTGGAAGGATACGGATGGCGATGGCATCCGTGACAAGGACGGCAAACCGCTTTCCGTTGACTTTGTTATCTACAATAGCCGTGCAGAGCTGCCGATCTATGCAGAGGCAGTCCAGGCGGATGCGAAAAAAGTCGGCATTGATGTCAAAATCAAGCCGGTCGACTACAACCTGCTCGACAAGATTGGTATCAGCGGCGAATATGACCTGCTGATCTCGAATATCACAACAGCGAACACGGGTGATCCGGAGATCTATCTCAACTGGTACTGGCGCACGAATGTCAATGGGGACAACCCGCAGAACGGCTCCGGTTACAGCAATCCCGCATACGATGCGAAGTGCGCGGAACTCGCCGTTGAATTTGATCCTGCAAAGCGCCGTCAGATCATGATCGACATGCAGCAGATCCTGCTCAACGATGCAGCGGGACTCTTCCTCGGCTACCCCGAGACAAACATTGTCAGCTCGACAAAGATCTCGGGTGCGATTATGCATCCGGCGGATTACTACTGGATCACGAGCAAGATCAAACCTGCGAAGTAATAAGGAGGAGAAGCCCGAATGTTGATTGAGGTGCGAGGGCTAAAAATCGCATACGAAGGCACGGAAATGGTGCACGGTGTGGACTTCACCCTCAAGGACGGGGAAGTGCTGACCATTGTCGGCGAAAGCGGCAGCGGAAAGACCACCGTCATTCGGGCGATGCTCGGCTGCCTGCCGCATGTCGGCAGAGTAACGGCGGGCGAGATCCTCTATGACGGGAAGGATATGACAAAATGCAGCTCTGAGGAGTGGCGTCACGTGAGCGGCAAGACCGCTGCGATGATCTTCCAGGACAGTGGCAGCATGATGGATCCGATTCGTACCATTGGCGAGCAGTTCGTCGAGTACATTCAGACCCATGATACGATGGGGGCGAAGGAGGCAACGGCGCAGGCGCAGGATATGCTTGCACGCATGCATCTGTCCAATCCCGCAAATGTAATGAAGAGCTTTCCGTTTGAACTCTCGGGCGGCATGCGTCAGCGTGTCGGGGTCGCAATGGCGATGTTCTTCAAACCGGCACTCCTGCTTGCTGACGAACCAACATCTGCGTTGGACGTGACCACGCAAGCACAGGTCGTCAATGAGATGATGGATATCTGCCAGAAGGATGGCACATCCATTGTCCTTGTGACGCACAACCTCGGTGTCGCGGCCTATATGTCAGATCAGATCATGGTCATGCAGAACGGTAATGTCATCGAGCATGGCACTGCTGAAGAAGTTATTGAACATGCACAGAAGGACTACACGAAGGAGCTTCTGCGTGCCGTACCACAGATTGGAGGGGAGCGTTATGACACAGTCGGAGCGTGAGATTATCCTGCGCATCGAACACCTTACGAAACGCTTTCCATTGGAGGGCGGCAAGGTACTAACTGCATGTGACGATGTTTCCTTCCCCGTATATCGTGGGGAAATCCTAGGCATTGTTGGTGAAAGCGGCTGTGGCAAAAGTACACTTGTGCGCACGCTGATGCAGCTTCATGCACCATCCGAGGGTCAAATCTTCTTCAGGGACAAGGAGATTACGGGGCTGAAGGGCGAGGATGCCCGCAATATGCGGCGCAATATCCAGATGGTCTTTCAGGATCCTACAACATCCTTCAATCCGAAAATGAAGATCAAGGACATCATCTGTGAACCGTTGCGGAACTTCGGACTCCTCAAAGGGAGCGCACATGACAAGGCAGCTGAGCTGCTGCGTCTTGTCGATCTGCCCGAGGACTTTGCCGAACGCTATCCCGCAAATATGAGCGGGGGACAGCGTCAACGTGTAGGAATTGCGCGTGCACTGGCATTGGAGCCGGAGATTCTGGTCTGTGACGAGGCGACAAGTGCTCTTGACGTTTCCGTTCAGGAAACAATTGTAGAGCTTCTGGTACGTATTCAGCAGGAACGAAATCTGACAATCCTGTTCATCTGTCATGACCTTGCACTCGTGTCACGTTTATGCACGCGTGTTATCGTCATGTACTTTGGAAAGGTTGTGGAGCAGCTGGATGGACAGGAGCTTGCTCACGCAAAGCATCCCTACACCCAAAAGCTCCTCTCGTCCGTATTTACACTCCTGCCGAAAGGGAAATCTCCACGCATTGTCGTTCCGAACGTGGAGATTCCTGCATAGGCATCTTTTCAGATAACAGATAGATAATCATACTAGTAGAAGAGCAGTGGGCAGACACTGCTCTTTTACATTGCACTCATCCTATCGCAGACTGCATAAATATTGAATCACAGAGCAAAACGTTTTCAAATTTTATCTTGCTGTCAATCTGAAATAATGATATTATTGAGCTGTGAGTCTTTATGAATATATCCCTCCGACTTCAATCTTCTTAGGGAGGAATCTGGATTTATGTTTAATTTCAAACAGAAAGACGATGAATTCTTTGATCTGTTCCTGGAGAGTGCAAAATACTTTCAAAAAGGTGCATTGGTCTTAGATGATGTTATGAAGGATTATACTTCCGCAGCGACAAAGGTGGAGGAAATCAACCGTATTGAGCATGAAGCAGATGCCATCAATGACCGTATCATCGACAAGCTGAATCTTACATTTATTACACCGATTGACCGCGAGGATATCTATGCCTTGGCAAACAATCTTGATGATGGTGTTGACCTCTTGCAGGGGATATTGCAGCGATACGAGATGTATCGAATGGGTCAACCTATGACCGGAGCAGTTAATCTGACAAACCTCCTGATCTCTTCAACAGAAGAAGTTGTACGTGCTGTTTCCTATCTGGAAAACATACGAAAGAATCAGGTACAAATTCTGGATGCCTCCCATAAGATTGAACGCTATGAAAGTGAAGGGGATCTCATCTATCGGAGAGAAGTAGCCTATCTGTTCGATAATGAGAAAGATCCCATTGAGCTTATTCGTTGGAAAGATGTGCTAGAGCAGTTGGAGGATACGCTGGATCATTGTGAACTCATTGCGGATATGCTGCGGGGAGTGGTAATGAAATATGCCTGAATTCCAGCTTTTGATCTTCTTGGTCATACTTCTGGCACTTGTATTTGATTTCATCAACGGATTCCACGATACGGCAAATGCGATTGCCACCTCTGTTTCGACCAGAGCAATCCACCCGCAACATGCAATCATCATGGCTGCCGTTCTCAATTTTTTTGGTGCCATGTACAGCACAGGAGTCGCAAAGACCATTGGAGCCGACATTGTAAAATCGGCCTCTCATGTAGATGAACACATACTGATTGCAGCACTCTTTGGCTCTATTGTGTGGAACATTATTACATGGAAGTTTGGTCTGCCATCCAGCAGTTCCCATGCGCTCATTGGCGGATTGATCGGCGCAGTACTCATGTCAGCCTCTGGAATGGACGGGCTGAACTTTTATGGCATCGGCAAGATTATTCTGTCCCTGATACTCTCGCCCCTTATCGGTATGGCATTGGGGTGTGTCATCATGCTCCTCTTATTCCGTTTCTTTGGGCGATTTCGTCCCACAGCAATCAACGGGAAATTTAAGAAAATGCAGATCTTAACAGCAGCTACGATGGCATTTTCTCACGGATCAAACGATGCCCAAAAATCCATGGGTATTATGACACTTGCACTCCTTGCAGGTGGATATATCGATGTTTTTGAGGTTCCGACCTATGTCAAGGTACTTGCAGCAACCGCTATGGCTTGCGGAACAGCAGTAGGAGGCTGGCGCATTATCAAGACGATCGGTGGAAAAATATTCAAGCTTCAGCCGATTTCCGGATTTGCGGCAGACCTGAATTCCTCCATCATTATATTTGGTGCGACACTCTTACATCTCCCCGTGAGCACGACACATGTCGTTTCCGGCTCCATCATGGGCGTTGGGGCGGCAAAACGCATCAATGCGGTTCGTTGGGGCGTTGCGCAACAGATGGTTGTAGCATGGGTAATGACGATTCCGTGCACAGCGATCATGGGTGCTCTTACCTATCAAATTGTGACACTTTTCATTTGATGAGAATTTGTAAAATCCTGCTCGTTTTATGAGCAGGATTTTTATATAAAGACAAGGGAAGGGGATCTTCATGGATAGAAACCTGATAATGATGGCGAAACAGGTACAAAGCACCTATTCCAGCCCAATTGTTGCAGCGAAAATTAACGGTGAAGTGCGTGATATTCAGACCGTTTACGAGGATACTGATCAAATTGATTTCATCGAATTGGACTCACCATTGGGTTGGGTCATCTATCGACGTTCTGTGCTTTTTCTTTTGATTGCGGCGGTAAATGAACTTGATAAAAATAGTGATGTAATTGCAAAATTCACTGTAAATAAAGGACTGTATTGTGAAATAAAAATACCGAATCGCACGATTGATCTACAGTTTATAAAAGAAATAGATCATCAGATGCGAGCTATGATCGCAGCCAATCTCCCCATTGTTAAACGCAGTATTCCGCGACAGGACGCAATTGATATCTTTCAAACACTTGGGCGAACGGGGAAAGTAAACCTAATTTCTGCACTCACAAAGCCAATCATCAGCATATATACCTGTGAAGGATATACAGACTATCTATACGGTCCAATGCTTCCCGAGACAAGCGAACTTGGCAGGTTTGAGCTAGACTACGAACCCGACGGTGTGTTGATTCGCACACCGGATGAAATGACGAATGGACGAGTCAGAAAGCGTACCAATCAGCCAAAATTTGCATCAATCCTTTCCGAATCAAAGGCATGGGCGGATATTCTGGACTGTCGCTTTATCTCTGATCTCAATCGAATCAACAAAGAAAATACGATAGGAGATCTCATTCGTGTTTCAGAGGCACTACAAGAGAAACGCATCGCACAGATTGCAGACCATATCTCCTCTCATCGTGAGAATATCCGTCTGATCCTGATTGCAGGACCGTCCTCATCCGGAAAGACCTCATTTGCACAGAGACTACGGGTTCAGCTGCGTGTCAACGGGCTTCGCCCGATTATGATTTCTTTGGATGACTATTTCCTCAACCGCGAGGATACACCGCTGAACGAAAAGGGGCAGTATGATTACGAATCCCTTGACGCACTCGACACAAAGCTCTTCAATCAAAACATGATCGACCTTCTTGAGGGGAAGGAGGTCCAAATTCCACGTTATAATTTCATAACAGGGAAAAGGGAATGGAAAAAGGAGGCTGTTCTGTCCATTTACAACGATCAACCTATCATTATTGAAGGAATTCATGGGCTGAACGAGTATCTGACAAAGGATATCCCACGTATCAATAAATATAAAATTTATATCAGCGCATTGACACAGCTGAATATCGACGCACATAACAGAATTCCAACGACAGAAGTACGTTTTCTTCGCCGTCTGGTGCGTGACTATCAATTTCGTGGAGCAAAGGCTCTCAAGAGTATTCGTCAATGGCCGGACGTTAGAGCAGGAGAGGAGAAGTACATATTTCCATTCCAAGAAGAGGCAGATGTCCTGTTCAACTCGGCACTGATCTATGAGATCGGTATTTTGAAGAAATATGCCGTTCCACTCTTGGAAGAAATTCATCGAGGGAAGGAAGGTTATACTGAAGCTCGCCTGATTCTACGTTTTCTTCAATATGTCGATGAAATCAACGCCATAGACGATATTCCCAACAACTCCATTCTGCGAGAATTTATCGGGAAATCCGTATTCTTCTCATAAAAAAGCTCGGGCTCTTTTCATAGAGCTCGAGCTTTTTTTGAGAAACCCCTTACAGATTACTCTTTGACATAAGCGGTGATCGGCTTATAGTGTTTCTGGAAGAACTCCTCCGCGACCTGCGGGAAGAGTGCATAGGAGAGGACATCCTCATCCGACGGGTTGATATAGCCCTTGTTCTTGAGCTCTTCTTTGAACTCTGCGAATGTCGTGGCCTTTGCATCCTCGATGGAGCAGTCATCAATGATCTCGTCAGCAGGAATACCAAGCGTATCCGTCAGGAAGTTGCGATCGATGTCAACCGGCGTCTTGCCAAACTTGCCGCGTGCGAGATCCTTGAACTCGGTCGGAACCATCTTGTAACGCTCACCAGTCATGACGTTAAAGGTAGCCATCGTACCGACAATCTGCGAGGACGGCGTAACGAGCGGGGGATAGCCGACATCCTTGCGAACGCGCGGCATCTCATCCAGCAGATCCTGATACTTGTCTTCCATGCCCGCTTCCTTGAGCTGGTTCGCAAGGTTGGAAAGCATACCGCCGGGAATCTGGAAGTCCAGCACGTTCGGATTCACATCGAAGTAGCCTTTGAGATTGAAGGTCTTAATGAGATCCTGCTTGACACCAAGGAAGTACTTGGAGATCGGTGTCATTGCATGACGATCGAGTCCCGTATCGCGCTCCTCGCCCTCGAGCATTGCAATCATCGTCTCCGTACACGGCTGGGACGTATCGCTTGAGAAGGGCGCAAGTGCCGTATCAATGATATCAACACCGGCCTCAATCGCCTTCAGATAGGTCGCATGACCGAATCCGGAAGTGCAGTGCGTGTGAAGGTCAATGGGGATCTGAACCGCAGCCTTGAGCTTCTTGACAAGATCCTCTGCCACATACGGCTTCAGAAGTCCTGACATATCCTTGATGCAGACGGAATGGCAGCCCATCTTTTCAAGCTCAATCGCCAGCTCAACAAAGCTCTCATTCGTGTGAACAGGGCTGATCGTATAGACCAGACAGCCCTGAACATGCGGTTTCTCAGGGCACTTGAGTGCTGCATCAATCGCGACTTTGAGGTTACGAATA
Source organism: Centipeda sp. (in: firmicutes) (assembly GCF_057271695.1). NCBI lineage: Bacteria > Bacillati > Bacillota > Negativicutes > Selenomonadales > Selenomonadaceae > Centipeda > Centipeda sp. (in: firmicutes). The sequence goes on along the minus strand of NZ_DBHIVL010000011.1, from coordinate 8,256 downwards.
TCGTTGAGTGCATCAAAGATGCGGAATACACCGATACCGTGCTCGGATGCCTTCTGAACGAACTTCTCTACCACATCGTTGGAGTAGTGATTATAGCCGAGCAGGTTCTGACCACGGAGAAGCATCTGAATCGGTGTCTTGAGATTTTTCTTCAGAATATCCAAGCGCTCCCACGGATCCTCATCAAGGAAGCGCAGGCAGCTATCAAACGTAGCACCGCCCCATGCTTCAAGAGAATTGTAGCCAATGGCATCAAGTGCCGCGAGCTGCGGAAGCATGTCCGAAATTCTCATGCGGGTTGCCAACAGTGACTGGTGGCCGTCACGGAGGACAGTCTCAGTGATTTTGACCGGATTCTTTGCCATAAAAGAACACTCTCCTTGATTAAAAGTATAATCAAAAATTATATAACCCAACATCTAAATTATAGATTCAAATTGCGTTATTGTCAATGACAAGTTATAAAATTCACATATTTTTATACAGCTTTTACGATAATCTTTTTGTCCCTCCCTCCAACTATCCATAATTACCATTATGGATAGTTGGAGGGAGAAATCACTGTAAAAATTACATATCCGGTCGCATTCCTGTTTTTCCGGCAAACTTATGATAGTTGCCGCCGTTATGTCTCCGCTTCAGTTCTTCGAGCAAATCCTCCGGTGTCATATTGTGGTACGCGAGCAAAACCAAGCAATGATACCAGAGATCTCCCATTTCATAGAGCACATCCTCACGAATGTTGTTTTTAGACGCGATAATTGTCTCTGCTGTTTCTTCGCCAAGCTTTTTTAATATCTTGTCTTGACCTTTATCAAAGAGATAATTCGTATAGGAGCCTTCGACCGGATGCAGACGGCGGCTCTGAATCACTTGATAGAGATCGGACAGAATCTCCGCAAGCGGCATCTCATCTCTCGTGCCAACAGGAACAATACTGTTTTCACTAGCAGGATAGAGTTTTCTGCCGTTAAAGCATGAATATGTCCCTGTATGACAGGCCACACCCGTCTGTTTGACACGCAGCAGAATCGTATCACCATCACAGTCATAGGAAAGTTCCAGCACGCGCTGCACGTTTCCGGAGGTTTCGCCCTTTTTCCACAGCTTCTTGCGGCTGCGGCTGTAGTACCATGCGAATCCAGCTTCCATCGTTTTCTCAAGAGATTCACGGTTCATGTACGCGAGCATGAGGACTTGGTTGTTTTCTTCCTGCACAACAACAGGAACAAGCCCGTGTTCGTCAAAATTCACCATTGAAATATCAACACTCATCAGAATCGAACCTCCAGTCCGCGCGACTTCAAATACATCTTCACTTCATTTATGGAAAGTTCTCCATAGTGGAACAACGACGCAGCCAATACAGCATCCGCTTTTCCTTCGGCAAGCACATCATAGAAATGCTCCAATTTGCCGGCACCTCCGGAAGCGATGACGGGTACGTTGACATTTTCTGACACAGCACGTGTGAGTGCAATATCATAACCATTCTTTGTGCCATCAGCATCCATACTGGTTAACAGGATTTCCCCCACACCAAGCGCGACAATATCCTTTGCCCAAGAAACACAGTCCATTCCTGTCGGTGTTCTGCCACCGTTGACATAGACCTCCCACGAGTCTATGCCATTACGTCGTGCATCAATTGCAACGACAATACATTGACTTCCGAACCGCAAGGCACCCTCGCGTATGATTTCCGGATTTTTTACTGCCGCTGTATTGACAGAGATTTTATCCGCCCCTGCGTTCAGCATACGGTGCATATCTTCTAAATTGCGAATCCCACCGCCAACGGTAAGTGGGATAAAAACTTTTGAAGCGCAGTCAGATACGACATCGACCATTGTGTTGCGTTCTTCATGTGACGCCGTAATATCCAGAAACACGAGCTCATCCGCACGTTCTTTATCATAACGTTCGGCTAATTCCGTCGGGCTTCCCGCATCCCTTAACCCGACAAAATTCGTCCCCTTGACAACGCGCCCATCCTTGACGTCGAGACATGGAATAATACGCTTTGCAAATGTTTTTTTCAAGACGAAATTCCTCCTTAATCTCAACGAGCTGCGGCAATCGCCTCAGGTAAGGAAAGCGTTCCTTCATAAATGGATTTTCCGGCAATTACACCGATAATACCGTCTGCCTCTCTGACTTTTAAGGCATGAATATCTTCCAATGATTTTACGCCACCGGAAGCGATGATATCTATACCGGACGCTGCCGCCAACTTTGCAGTTGCCTCAATATTAACACCGGAGAGCGCTCCATCCCGTGCGATATCGGTGTATATAATTGTCTTCAAACCATAGGAAGCAAGCTCTTTCGCTAGGTCGACAGCAGAAATACCGCCCGATATGCCCCACCCATCCACGGCGGCAATGCCATCCTTCGCATCAATGCCAACAGCAATGCGATCGCCATAGAGCCGACAAGCCTCTTTCACGAGGTCGCGGTTCTGTACCGCAGCAGATCCAAGAATCACGCGTATCACACCAAGATCTAAGGTGTCTTCTATCGTTTCGAGCGTGCGAATGCCGCCGCCCAGCTCAACGGGAATTTGAACATTGCTGAGAATCTTCTTGATGACCTCAGTGTTTTTCGGCTTGCCGGCAAGTGCTCCATCAAGATCAACCACATGCAGGTACTCAGCACCCTCCCGCTCCCAACGCAGTGCAACCTCTTCGGGTGTGCTGCTGTAGATTGTTTCCTGTGCAAAGTCGCCTCTGAGGAGACGGACACATTTGCCGTCACGCAAGTCAATCGCGGGGAAAATAATCATCTGCTTCCCTCCTGTCCGTGACGAATAAAGTTCTGAATGATGTTTAGTCCAATATCCCCCGATTTTTCGGGATGAAATTGTGTTGCCATGATATTTCCGGCAGATATGGATGCTGTAATTTCCTCTCCATAGAAGCAGGTCGATGAAACTATATCCTTATCCTCCGGTACTGCATGATAGCTGTGCACAAAATATACATAGGATTCCTGTGGTACCCCTACAAACAATCCATTATCCCTATGTGCCTGCGCGATATCGAGTGCATTCCAGCCCATATGCGGAATCTTTTCATGCGGTGCAGATATCTTTCGCACACAGCCATCCAAGAAACCAAGCCCCTCTACACCGGAGGATTCTTCACTGCCTGCAAAAAGAATCTGAAGACCGACACAGACGCCAAGCAGCGGCATCTTACGATCAACGCATTCGCGAATGGCAGGGATCAAGCCGGATGCCTTGAGCTGCATCATGCAGTCGCCAAAAGCTCCTACCCCTGGCAGGACGATTTTGTCCGAAGCAAGAATGTCGTCGGCTTTTCCGCTCACACGAACCTTCGCGCCCAACGCGGCAAAGGCCTTCTCAACGCTGAATAAATTTCCGGCTCCGTAGTTTATAATTGTAATCATAGCGTTTCCTTACAGAACACCTTTGGTCGACGGAATCATATCCCCCAGTCGCGCCTCCTTCTCTGCGGCGATTCGAAATGCGTGCGCGACCGCCTTAAATATTGCCTCCACTTTGTGATGTGAGTTCCTTCCGTAGAGAATCTTCACATGAAGTGTGAGTCCCGCATGAAAGGCAAATGCACGCAGGAACTCCTCCGTGAGCTCCGTATCATAGCCGCCGATCATCGGTGTCATCGGCGTTTCCCCGGGATCGTAGACGAGAAAAGGACGCCCGCTGATATCCAGAGCCGCCAATACAAGCGTCTCATCCATGGGCAGATAGAACGATCCATACCTTGCAATACCGCGCTTTTCTCCAAGTGCGGCGTGAAATGCCTGGCCCATCGCAATACCGATATCCTCAACGGAATGATGTCCATCGACTTCAATATCGCCATCACATTTTACAGTCAAATCAAAGAGCCCATGAGATGCAAAGAGTGTCAACATATGATCGAAGAAGCCAATGCCCGTATCAATCTCAGACACGCCCATTCCGTCCAGTCCGACGGAGACATGCACATCGGTTTCCCCTGTCTTTCGATGTATGTCTGCATTGCGTGTATTCATGGATTTCCCTCCACAAAAGACTTCATAACACGATATACCGCATCATTTTCATCCGGTCGGCCGATGGAGATACGCAGCATATTCGCTAACTGCGGTGCTTTTCCAAAACTACGTACCCCGATGCCACATTGGATGAACTCTTCATTGAGTTCCTCTGCATGAGGATAATGAAGCAGAATAAAATTGGTATGAGACGGATAGACCGTTACCCCCGCGAGACGTTCATATTGTTCCCGCATACGCTCGCGCTCTGCACAGATCATCTGAATCTGCGGCTCAAACTCCGACCGCATTTGGAACACAGTATCTGCTGTCACTAAGGACAGCACGTTCATATGATATGGCATATAGGTCTTTGCAATCATCTCGATCACATCCCCATGCGCCAACATATAACCGACACGGCATGAGGCAAGCGCATACGCCTTTGAAAAGGTGCGCGCAATCATCATATGCGGATATTTTTTCAGAAGCGGAATGGACGTATTTCCGTAAAACTCGACATATGCTTCATCAATCAGAAAGGCACATGAGATATGCTCCGCAATGTGCTCAATTGCATCGAGCGGCAATACGCCCCCCGTCGGATTATTCGGGTTGCAGATGACCGCAAGCGAAGCATCGTTTTGATTGACCGTCTGAATAAACGCATCTACATCCAGTGTAAAATCATCCCGCAGCGGAACAGCAATCCCCTCTGCATCTGCTGCAGCCGCATAGATTCCATACATGGAGAACGAAGGCGTTGGATAGACAATCTTATGCGCTTTGTTTCCACCAAATGCATGAAATACCTTCTCTATGATTTCACTGGAGCCATTTCCTATGATGACGTTTTCCTGACGATATCCATAGGACTCCCCGATCTGCTCACAGAGCAAATTGTATTCCTCATTGGGATAGCGTGCAAAAGCAACACGCGACAAGCGTGACAGGATACGCTCCTCGACCAAGGGAGGCTGTCCGATATTGGACTCATTGGCATTGACTTTGATGCACCAGTCCAGCTCACAGGTCTCGTAATTTGGCATGGACGCCAATCCATCACGATAGTTCAACATGTTCTCCCCTCCTGATCTGAATTGCACGCGCATGGGCATCAAGGCCTTCCGTCTCAGCGAGACGGATAATATCATCGCTGACCTCATCCAGAGCTTTTTGCGTATAAGAGATGATACTCGTGCGCTTCATAAAGGTCTCGACGTTCAGAACAGAATAAAAGCACGCAGTCCCCCCCGTTGGCAGCACATGATTTGGACCCGCAAAATAGTCCCCGAGCGGTTCCGGCGAATACGCTCCGACAAAGATAGCACCAGCACATCGAATCTGAGGCAGCATATGGAAAGGTTCTTTGACAAGAAGCTCCATATGCTCCGGTCCCGATATATTTGCAAGAACGACTGCCTGCTCCATATTCTCCGTCACGATAATACATCCATTGTCCTCAATCGAGGCACGCGCAATGTCCTTGCGAGGAAGGCTTTCCAGCTGACGCTGTACTTCGTTCAGAGTGTGCTCTGCCAAGGCCCGATCATTCGTGATAAGGATGCTTGAAGCAAGCGGATCATGCTCTGCCTGACTGAGGAGGTCGGCTGCAATGTACTTCGGAGAGGCACTGTCATCTGCAAGAATCAGAATCTCGCTCGGCCCTGCAAGCATATCAATATCTACATGACCATATACTTCTTTTTTTGCCAGTGTAACGAAGATATTGCCGGGGCCTGTAATCTTATCGACACGCGGAACACTCTCTGTCCCATATGCCATCGCCGCAATGGCCTGCGCTCCACCCATTTTGAAGATCTTACGGATACCAAGGAAACGTGCCGCAACGAGAACATACGGATTGAGCACACCGTCCTTGGTTGGGACAGACATGATAATTTCCTCTACCCCCGCAACCAGTGCCGGAATTGCATTCATCAGAACGGACGAAGGATATGCTGCCGTCCCCCCTGGGACATAGATGCCAACGCGTGAGAGCGGAAGAATCTCCTGCCCAAGGATTGACCCATGCGCGCGGTAGGTCATCCACGAGTGTGGTTTTTGCTCCTCGTGGTAGGAAAAGATATTATCCGCCGCTTTTTTCAGTGATGCCACAACCTTCGGGTCGGCACTGTGCTCCGCCACCTGAAATTCTTCCTCGGACACCATCAAATGATCCGATGTCAAATCAACGCAATCCAGTAATTTCGTATAGTGAAAGAGTGCATGATCGCCCTTATGACGTACTTCCTGAACAATACGGTGAACCAGCTCTGTCGCAGAAAGATCCGCGCCGAAAAGTTCTTTATTGCGCGCGCGAATACGGTCACTCAGTACAACCTCATCAAATGCCTTCTTCTGAAGCAGTCGCCCCGCTTGTTCCATGCCAATATCTGCAACAGATACGATATTCACCGTACTTCCCCACCTTCCAAAACTTGCTTCAGATCATTTACAATGCGATAAATACGATCAAATTTCAGCTTGAAGCTCACACGGTTGACAATCAGTCGAGCACTCACATCCATGATGTGGGCAATTTCCTCCAAATCGTTTTCGACCAGCGTTGTCCCTGTTTCTACGATATCGACGATGCTCTCCGAAAGCCCCACAAGCGGTCCCAGTTCAATCGATCCGTTGAGTTTTATATACTCCATTTGCATTCCCTGCTGTGCAAAGAATTGCTCTGCAATATGCGGATACTTGGTCGCCACCCGCGTATGTGCATAGTCCAACAGGCGGCTGCGGCGTTCTTCCCGTGGAACTGCCATCATCAGCCGGCATTTTCCAAAGCCGAGATCGAGCAACTCATAAACATCCTGCCCGGACTCCACCAAAACATCCTTGCCAATCACGCCAATATCCGCAGCACCATATTCGACATAGGTCGGGACGTCGGAAGTCTTTGTGATAATGAACCGAACCTTGCATTCATCATTTGATATAATGAGTTTGCGGGATTTTTCACTCAGGTGCTCCGCCGTAACGCCGACCTGCTCAAACAAATTCGCAGAAAGAGAGAACAGCTTTCCTTTTGGCAATGCTATAGTCAGATAATCGTCAACGTATTTCGCCATATAATCCCTTCTCATCCTTTAGTCAATTAAAGAACTAATATTAGTGTATAGTACCACGTTGCTGCCTGTAGGTCAATCCATCAAAAAAGGGTTTTCAACAATCATCGCGAATAATATTAGAAAATCCATCCATACGTACGAAAAGGAGTCGCAGATGACACTTCAAATACTATCATTTGTGCGATTAAGCGACAAGCAAATGGATCTGATCCACCAGAGCTATCCAGATTGCACGCTCAGATGCATACGTCCAAAAGACTTGAAAGACGATCTCTCGGATGTTGATATCTTACTGGGATATGATGCGCAGATGGAGATGGAGAAGTATCTCCCCCAAATGCCGCATCTAAAATGGATTCACACATACAGTGCGGGTGTTGAAAAACTGCTCTCACACGATGATTTCTGCCGGTCTGATATACTGCTGACAAATTCACGCGGAATTCACGGCATCCCCATGGCGGAACACGTTCTCGGAACAATGCTCGCGTCCAGCCGCTGTCTCATCGAGGCATGGGAAAATCAAAAAGCGCATGTTTGGAAACGGCTAACCGATCCCGATGAGCTGTTTGGTAAGACTGCCGCTATCATCGGCTTGGGAAGCATTGGCAGAGAGGTTGCAAAACACCTCAAAAACATGGGAATGCGGATCGTTGCCGTAAAACAAAAGGAGTCCACAGAACCATTCGTGGATCAGCTGTTCACCATAGATCATCTGTCCGATGCTCTGTCCTGCGCGGATTATGTAATCGTTACGCTCCCGCTGACACCTCAGACAAAAAAATTGTTTAACACACATACCTTTCATATGATGAAAGAAAACGCCTTTTTTATCAATGTCTCCCGCGGTGACGTCGTAGAGGAGGACGACTTGGTGGAGGCTCTCAGATCGAAATGCATACGGGGTGCGTCTCTGGATGTCTTTGCCACCGAGCCGCTTCCCGAGGATTCCCCACTGTGGAGTGTTCCGAATCTATTCATTACACCGCATTACTCTGCAATCTCGCCGATGTATCTGGATCGCTCGCTCAAGATCTTTCGCAACAACTTACAGATCTTCCCACAGCGCATTGGAATGCTCAACGTAGTAGACAAGCAGCGCGGCTACTGAGCCATTGATTCAAGGAATCGCTGATAAAATGAAGTCCGTCAGATTGGCGTAGATTTTTTCGTC
>NZ_DBHIVL010000010.1:0-43258 GCF_057271695.1 Centipeda sp. (in: firmicutes) | reverse complement strand
CGAAAAAATCTACGCCAATCTGACGGACTTCATTTTATCAGCGATTCCTAAAGATTTCGTTAAGGCAACGAGAAATTACTTGTTCTGGTCAATGAGTGCCTGAACTTCGGCAGCCTTGCCGTCGGAGCCAAGAACCTCTTTGATCTTGTGGGAAACGAGCTCCTTGATGTAGCTGCGGCCGTCGGTCAGATACTGGCGCGGGTCGAAGTGTCCCGGCTCCTTCTTGAAGTGCTCGCGAATGCCCGCCGTCATTGCAAGACGGAGGTCGGAGTCGATGTTGATCTTGCAGACGGAGGACTTTGCCGCACGGCGCAGCTGATCCTCGGGGATGCCGACGGCATCCGGCATATGTCCGCCGTTCTCGTTGATGATCTTCACATACTTCGGAATGACGGAGGACGCTCCGTGGAGAACAATGGGGAAACCGGGGATGCGCTTCTCGATCTCCTCCAGGATGTCGAAACGGAGTGGGGGCGGAACGAGAACACCGTCTGCGTTGCGCGTGCACTGATCCGCCGTAAATTTGAACGCGCCGTGCGAGGTGCCGATCGCAATTGCGAGGGAGTCAACACCCGTCTTCTCGACGAAGTCCTGCACTTCCTCGGGCTTCGTGTAGGACGCATCCTCTGCCGAGACATTGACATCGTCCTCAATGCCTGCGAGCTGACCGAGCTCTGCCTCGACAACAACGCCGTGTGCGTGTGCGTACTCGGCAACGCGCTTTGCAAGCGCGACATTCTCGGCGTACGGGAGGTGGGAGCCGTCAATCATGACGGATGTGAAGCCGCCGTCGATGCAGGACTTGCAGATGTCGAAGTCCGCGCCGTGATCGAGGTGCAGTGCGATGGGAATATCGTTGATTTCAAGAGCTGCCTTGACGAGATGGACAAGGTACTCATGACGAGCGTACTTGCGTGCACCCGCAGAGACCTGCAGGATCAGAGGGGACTTGAGCTCTCCTGCAGCATCGGTGATGCCCTGGACGATCTCCATGTTGTTGACGTTGAAAGCACCGATGGCGTAGCCGCCCTCATAGGCTTTCTTAAACATTTCCTTTGTTCCAACAAGTGGCATGTGATTACCCCCTATTAAAGCTAAAAACATCTCACGAACGATCTTATTATAGCATAGTTTATTTACGGAAGATACCGTTTTTTGAAATTTCCCATCCATTCTGCTATAATGAGTGGACTAATTTATAAAGGCAGGTGCGTTGCGTGCAGTTAAAGCGCTTGGAAGCGTACGGATTCAAGTCATTCGCCGAGCGGATTGTCGTCCAATTCGATCAGGGGATCACTGCAGTCGTTGGACCGAATGGGAGCGGCAAAAGCAATATTACGGACGCCGTTCGCTGGGTTCTGGGCGAGCAGAATATTCGTATGCTGCGCGGGCTGCGCTCTGAAGACATTATTTTTGCGGGCTCTGCCGCCCGACGTGCACTCAGTGTTGCCGAGGTTGTGCTGGTCTTTGACAATACGGATAAGAAACTGCCCATCGACTACGATGAGGTCGTCGTGAAGCGCCGTCTTTATCGAAACGGCGACAGCGAAGTATATCTGAATGATTCGCGCTGCCGTATCAAGGATATCTATCAGCTCTTTGCGGATACGGGAATTGGTCACGATGGCATGAGCATCATCGGACAGAATCGATTGAATGACATCCTGGACAGTCGTCCCGAGGAGCGCCGCGTGTTCTTCGAGGAGACGGCGGGTATCACGAAGTACCGTACACGCAAGCAGGAAGCTCTGCGCAAACTGCGTGAGAACGAGGGCGATCTCGTTCGCCTGAACGATATCATGTATACCCAGGCAGCAGAGCTTGAGCCGCTTGCCGTGCAGTCGGAAAAAACGATGCAGTTTCGCCAGCTCGATGCCGAGCGGCGGAAATATCAGCTTACCTCGCTTGTGCAGCAGCATGAGAGACTCTTGCGGGAGCAGGAGTCTCTCATGCAGACACTGAACGAGCATCGTGATGAGGAGGCGCGCGAGATGCGTGCGCGCAGGGAGGCTGAAGAGAAAAAGAATGCGCTCGAGGCGGACATTGCGCTGATTGACGGGCGTATGCAGGAGAACACCCGAAAGCTCCGCAGACAGCAGGAGAAACTGGACGTACTCCGACAGGAGGAGTCCCACATCAAGGGGCGGCAGGATCAAGGATCCAAGCGCAAAACGGACGTTGAGGGGATGCGTCAATCTGCCGTTGCAAAAAAGCAGGCAACGGAGCAGGAAATTGCCCAAATCGATGCGATCTTGGCACAGCAGAACGCTGCGATACAGGAAAAAAAAGCGGAGCAGACGGACGTGCAGCAGGAAATCGCACGTGTGCAGGCGGTGCTTTCCAATGAGGAACGGACGATGGCGCAGCACGCATCATCGCGCACAGCCGTACAGCGTGTACTTGCACGCCTGAGGGAGCGGCTTGCAGTTGCGCGGAATGCTGCGGAGCAGGGGGATGAGAGCAAGGAGCGTCGGCAGGAGGAAATCGAGCGTCGTCGCACGGCCCTTGCGGAGGCACAGACAGAATGTGAGTGCAAAAATCACACGCTCGTACAGTCCGAAAAGAATTTGCAGAGCATATCGCAGGAACAGCGTCGTCTTTATGAAGACATTGAGAAACTGCGCAGTGTGATTGAGCATGGCGAGGCACAGCTTCGAAAGTCGGATGCGGAGCTCCTTCGTCTCCGACAGAATCTTGACTTTCAGCGGCGGATACAGGACAGCTATGAGGGCTTCGGGCGGGATGTGCAGACCGTCCTGCAGGCGACGGAGGGGTGGCGGCGCGGCATCGCGGGAACGGTCGCCGATCTCATTCGCATCCCGGAGCGTTATCTCACGGCGATTGACGTTGCTCTCGGCGGGAGTGTGCGGAATGTCGTCACGGAGGACACGGATACGGCAAAGTCTGCCATATCGTATTTGAAGCGAAAGAACGGCGGACGCGTCACCTTCCTTCCGCTGACGACGATTACCGTGCGTCCGCCCCGTGAGATTAACCTCGGACGCTATCACGGTGTCATCGGATGGGCAAATACGCTGGTTCAGGCAGAGGGGAAGTTTCAGCGGGTCGCGGATCATCTGCTCTCTCAGACGCTTGTGATGGAGACCTTGGATGATGCTCTGATTGCGGCAAAACAGGAGGGCTATCGCCTCCGCATTGTGACGCTCACGGGCGAGCTCCTGAATCCGGGCGGTTCGCTCACGGGCGGCGGACGCAAGAAGGAGCGATCCACACTGCTGAACCGCCGCACGGACATCGAGGCACTGCACAGCCGTCTGCAGGAGCAGGAGGCCGCGCATCGAAAGCTGAATTCCTCGTTGGAGCAGCAAAGACAGCTGTTCAAGGAAAAGAGCGGGCAATCTGCGACTCAAAGGGCTGCGGCGGAGCGTCTGGCGCAGGAACTCATGGAACTGCGTGGAAAATGCGATATTCTAAAGGAACGCATTGTAGATCAGGCGAACACCCTTCATGAGATGGAGCGTGCGGAAGAGGAGCGTTTGGCAAGCGGCGCGAAGCTCATGCAGATACAAATGCGCATGGAACGTCACATTTCCTGCTGTGAGGCGCATGAGGAACGCTTTGCACAGGCAGCCGAGCAGAGCGGTCATCGGTGCGTGGAGCTGCGGAATGAGCAGCAGGGATATGAGGAGCGTTTACACGGGCTGGATGTTTCGATTGCGGCTCTTTCGGCGGAGATCGAGGCTCGCACGCGCAACCGCAAATCCCGTACATTCGACCTTGCAGAAGCGGAACGCACGCTGAAGGAAATTATCACACAGGATGCACTGCTTGCCGATGAGCTGCAAAGGGACAAGGATCGCCTTGCTGAACTGACGAGTGACATTGCGCGTCATGATGCGGTGTTCCAAAAACGTGAGAGACGCGGCGAAGAGCTGAAGGATCAGAGATTGGCGCATGAGGCTGAGAGCCGGATGTTGGACAGTGCCATCAAGAGTGCTGTTGCACGGATTGAGGATATCCGTAGCAAGCAGCATAAATGCGACAACAGTCTGGAGGGCATTCGCATACGTCTGGGAGATTGCCGTGGAACGCTCCTTTCGGAATTTGGGCTGACACCCGAGACTGCGGCTGCAGAGATGATGCACGATGCAGATCCGGATGTCTTGAAAGAGCGTCTGCGCGCTCTCGATACTGCCATTCGTGCGCTCGGTGCGGTGAATCCCAATGCCGTTGAGGAGTATGCGGAGAAGAAGACACGGTACGACGAGGAAGAGAAGCAGATTGCGGATCTCAGAGCGGCAAAACAGGACATCGAGCAAATCATCCAAAAGATCGATCAGGATATGACGCGCACGTTTCGTGAGGCGTTCCGCCAGATTCAGGAGTATTTTAACGAGATTTTCGTGCGTCTCTTTGGCGGCGGCATTGCGGAATTGCGTCTGACCGATAAAGACGATATACTGAGCAGCGGGGTTGAGATCCTTGTGACCCTTCCCGATAAGAAACGACAGAACCTATCGGCTCTTTCGGGCGGTGAGCGAGCACTCACCGTCATTGCGCTCCTCTTCTCGTTCCTGCGGTACCGTCCTTCGCCGTTTTCCATTTTGGACGAGATTGATGCGCCGCTGGATGAGGCGAATGTCTCCCGCTTTGGCGAGTTCCTGCAGGAGTTTGCGAAGCATACACAGTTTATCGTGGTGACACACCGCAAGGGCACGATGCGTGCAGCGGATACAATGTATGGCGTTACGGTTGAAGATGCGGGTGTTTCCAAGGTTCTCTCCATACGGCTGAAGGATTATGAAGCGGAACAGACCGCATAGCACAGAAAGGAGTTATTGTGGGATTCTTTGATCGGCTCAAAAAAGGCCTGACGAAAACACGCGAGAACTTCACACATAATATCGAACGGCTTATCATCGGATATGCCGACATTGACGATGAACTCATCGATGATCTCGAAGAGACCCTGTTGATGGCGGATGTGGGCGTCAAGACGACGGAGACGCTCATCGCAGCGGTACGCAAGGGCATCAAGCAGAAGGAGATCCGTACACCCGAGGATCTGATTCCGTTTTTGGAAAAGGAAATTGTTCGCATCCTTGAAGAGGGTGAGAACACATTTCACATGGCGGAACAAGGACCGACGGTGCTGCTCGTGGTTGGTACGAACGGTGTCGGAAAGACGACGACGATTGGGAAGCTGAGTGCCTATTATCGCAGACAGGGGAAATCTGTACTGCTCGCGGCGGCGGACACCTTCCGTGCGGCTGCCATCGACCAGCTGGAGATCTGGGGCAAGCGTGCGGATGCACAGGTCATCAAGCACGGCGAGGGCTCAGACCCTGCTGCCGTTGTCTTTGATGCACTGCAGGCGGCAAAGGCACGCAATATCGACATTGTCATTGTCGATACAGCAGGGCGGCTTCAGACAAAGTCGAACCTGATGCAGGAGCTTGAGAAGATCTATCGCGTGATTGGGCGCGAGATTCCTGCGGCACCTCATGAGACACTGCTGGTTCTCGATGCAGGCACGGGGCAGAATGCGATTAGTCAGGCGGAACTCTTTACACAGGCAGCACCTGTGTCGGGGGTTGTTCTCACAAAACTGGACGGAACGGCAAAGGGCGGTGTGACGATCGGAATCAAGTCACAGCTCTCGATTCCGATTAAATGGATTGGAGTTGGTGAGGGGATGGATGATCTTCGCCCCTTCCATGCAGAGGATTTTGTGAGCGCTTTGTTTGTAAAACGTTCGGACGAAGCCCAGGAATAGGGGTTTTTGTATGTTTGATGGGAGGGGAGTCCACTATGTATGAGGATCTTGTAGAAGTAAAATGCAGCAGTGAGAATATTTTTGACGGAACGCTGCTTCATGTCCGCCGTGATGTGGTGCGTCTGCCGAATGGGAAAGAGTCCGTCCGCGAGTGGATTCATCATCCGGGGGCGGCGGCAGTGCTGCCTGTCCTGCCGAACGGCAACGTCATCTTGGTGCGCCAGTTCCGTTATCCCATCGGGAAGGTGACCCTCGAGGTTCCGGCGGGGAAGCTCGATATGGTGGGGGAAGACCCTCTGCATTGTGCGCGACGTGAGCTGTCGGAGGAGACCGGTTACACAGCTGAGAAATATGATAAACTGACCGTGATCGCGACAACGGTCGGATTTTCCAATGAGTATATCCATCTGTATCTTGCCCAGAACCTATCGGTTGGAAAACAGCATACCGATGAGGATGAATTTGTCAACGTCGTTCAAATGCCGTTCTCCGATGCGCTGGCGATGGTAAAGTCGGGGGAGATTATAGACTCGAAGACGATCATCTCGCTGATGATGGCAGAAGAACGTCTGCGTGGTTAATGAGTGGGAGAAGTGTATGTTCGGATTTAACTTTGAAGAGATGCTGCTCGGTATCCCCGGGCTCATCATTGCCATGACGTTTCACGAGTACGCACACGCACGCGCTGCTGTATCGCTCGGGGATTTTACGCCGCGCCTTATGGGCCGTCTGACGCTTGACCCGCGTGCGCACATTGACCCAATCGGGCTGATTATGCTGTTTCTCGTGCGCTTTGGTTGGGCGAAACCCGTGATGGTCAATCCCAGTAATTTCCGCCAGCCGAAACGGGATGATATTCTCGTGTCCGTCGCAGGCCCTGCGATGAATCTGCTTCTTGGGTTCATTGCATTCTACATCATCCTGTTCATCCGCACGCACAATGTTGACGTTTCTTCCATTACCTATGGGATCATTCAGATGATTTTCGTCTACAATGTCAACTTTGCAATTTTTAACATGCTCCCGATTCCGCCGCTCGACGGTTCGCACATTCTGCGCAACCTGCTTCCGCCGGATCTCGCCTATCGCTATCAGTCGATCGAACGATACAGTCTGCTCATTATGATTGTGTTCATTGCAACACCGCTGCTGAGTGTTGTCCTGATGCCGCTTTTTCAATTGGTGTACAGCGTCTATAAGATTGCCGGCAGCATTCTTCTGTTCTAGGATCCTCTATGGCGACAGATTACCTTGTGAAATTGGATGCGTTTGAGGGGCCGATGGCTCTCCTCATGCATCTGATTGAAAAGAATAAGATCGATCTCTATGACATTCCTATTGCAGACCTGACACGTCAGTATCTTGACTACATCGATACACTGTACCAATTTGATATTGAATATGCGAGCGAGTTTTTGGTGATGGCGGCGACCCTTCTGCGGATCAAATCGCGTATGCTGCTGCCGAAGACCAATGCGGAGGAGGAGACGGAAGAAGATCCACGCATGGAGCTCGTGGAGCGTTTGCTTGAATACCGATGCTTCAAAGAGGTGTCATCCATTCTCTTTTCTCTGAGCGATGCGCAGAGCCCCTATGTGGAACGTGCTCCAATGCCGCTTCCCGCACATCGTCTTCCGATTACGGGTCTGTCGGCGGAGTCCCTGATGCGGATCTTCTCCGATGTGCAGCGCATTCGTGAGGAGCCTGTGATCCCGGCAATTGTCGTATCTGCGGAGGAATACCGTGTGCAGGACAAGATGTCGGACATCCTCACGCTGCTGCGCCGCAGGAACGGCAGAATCAAGCTGAACGATGCCTTTCCCACAGGAACGCGTGAGGAACTGTTATCTGCATTTTTGGCACTTTTGGAGCTTGCCAAGATGCAGATGGTCTATCTCTCGCAGGAGCATCTTTACTATGAAATTGTGATTTCGGAAAAGGAGGGAAGCCGTGCAGTCTCTTAGTCGGGCAGCTATTTTGGAAGCCGTGCTGTTTGCTGCCGGACTTCCGCTCTCCCTGTCGAAACTGGCTGAAATCATCGAAGCTCCCGAATGGGAGGTACAGGAGACCTTGACGCAGTTGGAACACATCCTGTCGGATCGGGGGAGCGGCATATTTTTACGCAGATCTGCAGGTGGCTATCAGCTCGCGACGCATCCGAATGCCTTTCCATGGGTGAAAAAACTGTCGGAAACAGTGCAGCCGACGCTGTCGTCCTCGGCGATGGAGACGCTTTCCATCATTGCCTACAAGCAGCCGATTACGAAGCAGGAAATAGAGCACATCCGCGGTGTTCGTGCAGAACGTTCGATCGGGCGTCTGCTTGAACTTGAGCTGATCTGTGAAATGGGGCGCAAGCAGGTGATCGGACGCCCGATTCTCTACGGGACGACCGATCTGTTCCTGCGTGCATTTGGATTGGAGCAGATTGCGGATCTTCCTGCATTGCCCGATATGGATGATGTCAAGGACACACTGGACGACGACCAGCTGCGTCTTTTCGAGGAGATGCGTGCTGCTGCGGACATAGTGGAACACGATGCGACGCATGACGATATGGACATGGGGGAACAGAATGTCTCTGTACTTTCGCATACTGCAAAGGATTGAATGGATTGGTTGAATTACTCGCTCCTGCGGGGACAAAGGAAGCGTTTCTTGCGGCGGTTGAAAACGGTGCGAATGCTGTCTATCTGGCGGGAAAAATGTTCGGTGCACGAGCCTACGCCTCCAACTTCGATGAAGATGCGATGGCGGAGGTCATTCGTCATGCGCATCTGAAAAATGTGCAGGTTCATGTTGCGGTCAATACGATTGTCGACGGCGAAGAACTCCCGCAATTAAAAGAGTACCTCTCCTTTCTCTACGATGTGGGAGCGAATGCGATTCTCTTACAGGATCTCGGTGCTGTGCGTCTGGCAAAAGAGATTGTGCCGCAGATGCCGCTTCACGCGAGCACGCAGATGACAGTACATAATCTTGCAGGTGTTCAGGCACTTGAGGAACTTGGCTTCTCACGTGTGGTGCTGGCGCGTGAGCTCTCCATTGCCGAGATTCGGGATATCTGCAGGAAAAGCCGTGTTGAGATCGAGAGCTTTGTACACGGTGCGCTTTGCGTCTGCTATTCGGGGCAGTGCCTGATGAGCAGCATGATCGGCGGCCGCAGCGGAAATCGTGGACGCTGTGCACAGCCCTGCCGGCTGCCCTATACGCTGGTTGATGCAAAGGGAAGTGACGTGCTCGGCGAATCCGCCGGCAACTTCCTGCTCTCACCGCGCGATCTGAATGCAGTCGAACTCATTCCGCAGCTCCTTGATGCGGGGATTGATTCGCTCAAAATCGAAGGGCGGATGAAGCGTCCGGAGTATGTTGCGACGATTGTGCATACCTATCGCAAGGCAATTGACCACCATCTCAATACCAAACAGGATGCTGTCGATGATACGGATCGCGATCATCTGGCGCAGGTGTTCAACCGTGATTTTACAACGGCATATATGGAAAAACGGCAGGGTAGGTATATGATGAGCGACCGCCGTCCGAACAATCGCGGACTTCTGATTGGACGCGTTACGACATATGACCACGCTGCACAGATGGTTTCCGTGAAGCTTACCAGAGCACTCGCCGTACACGATCAGGTGGATTTCTGGGTCAAGGTCGGCGGGCGTGTCAGTGCTGAGATCGAGCACCTGTATGATAAGAGCAGAAAGGAATGTGCGGAGGCTGCTGCGGGGGATATTGTTTCATTTCCCATACGGGGAAAAGTTCACATTCATGACCGTGTATTCAAGGTCTATGATGCAAAACTCATGAATGCGGCAAGGCACTCCTATGATGCCGACTCCTGTGAACGTATCCCTCTTCGTGCCGTTCTTCATGCGCGACTTGGAGAGAGGCTGTGCCTATCACTTACGGACGATGAGGGGAACACAGCGACGGCAGAAAGCGACTACATTGTTGTTTCGGCGAACAATCGGCCGCTCACGGTCGAGACCGCTGAAAAGCAGATGGGGCGTCTTGGTACGACCTTGTTTTCCCTTGCGGAGCTTTCCTGTGATATGGATGATGCGGTAATGGTGCCGGTCAGTGAACTGAACAATCTGCGTCGCTCCGCGATTTCTGCACTGGAAGAGATGCGTATACAGCACTTTGAGGAAAACCGTACCTCCAGCGTGCATTTTGCACAACAGATCGCAGTGGATTCACTCCTGCCATCCTCGGGGTTTGATGCGCTGCAGCCGGCGACACTCATGGTTGCCGTTGATGATATGGAGGCGATGAAGACCGCTGTTGCTGCAGGTGCGGACGGCATTCTCTACGGCGGGGAATCGTTTCGTGGAGTGGCACTCCAACCGAGGGATTATGCGGCTGCTTGGTATTATGCGAAGGACTGCGGAATCCGCATCGACTACAATACGCCGCGCATTGTACGAGGGGACGAGCAGGCTGCTCTGATCCGCCTGTTTGAGAGCTTTGGAGAAAAACAGCCCGCAGCCCTGCACGTTCATCACGTTGGAACGGCATATCTTGCGCGGGATCGTGTGCCCGTAACACTCCATGCGGATTATTCGATGATCTCCTATAATCCGTCTGCACTTCGGTTTCTGTATGCGCATGGATTTGGTGAGGCAACGCTGTCACCGGAGCTCAACGGCAGACAGATGGAACGTCTTGTCAAGGATTGTTCCATTCCGCTCACCGTGGTTGTCAGCGGGCGTCTCCCGCTCATGATTTCGGAATACTGTGTCTTGGGAAGCTTTCTCGGGGGGCTTGATACGGGAAAGTGCTCCATGCCATGCCGCAGACAGGAATTTTTCCTCCGTGACCGCAAGAATGTGGACTTCCCTGTGATGACGGATCAGTTCTGTCGTATGCACATACTCAACAGCAAAAAGCTGTCCCTGCTGCCCTATGTGCATCAGATTCGGCGCATGGGGGTCGCAACCCTGCGAATCGAGGGTCGCGGCCTTTCCTGCAGCGATTTGCAGAGCATCGTTCAGATGTATCGGGATGTACTCGGGCGCAAAGCCCCGCGCAGCGAGGAAGATGAGGAATATCTGCGTATGCAGGAGGGCAAAGACATTACGCGCGGGCATTATTTCCGCGGCATTTTATAAGAGGTACACATGGACACGGCGTCATTTAAGGTTTTGGAATACGGAAAAATCACAAATTGGCTTGCTTCGTTTGCCTCCACCATGCGCGGCAAGGAACTTTGCCGCAGCGTCATACCAAGTGGAGCTTATGATGAAGTCGTGCGCCTCCATCAGGAAACGGCGGAGGCAGTGCAGGTGCAGCAGATGCAGTCGCCGCCGTTCGGAGGTGTTTATGATCTGCGTACACTGCTGAAAAAAGCGTCGATGGGTGCTGTCCTTGAGATCGATGAATTGCGCTCCGTGATGAGCACGATGTGCGGGGTGCGGAATGTGAAATACTTCTTTCGCGATCTCGCATTGGATGTCCCGCATCTGAAGGCGATGGCAAAATCAATTGAAATTCTCGGCATGGTGGAGCGTCATCTCAAAGATACGATTGATGAACACGGCAATTTCCGTGACGATGCCAGCCCCGAACTGCGCAGGATCACACGCGAACTCCAAACGGCGCAGGCACGCGTCAAGGATCGCCTCTCTGCGATTCTGCACGATGCAGCGAATCAGAAATACTTTCAGGAAGCCATTGTTACCGTACGCGATGAGCGCTATGTCATTCCGGTCAAGCAGGAATACCGCAATTATTTTCCGGGCGTAATTCACGATCAGTCTGCCAGCGGAGCGACACTCTTTGTAGAGCCGCTTGCGACTGTGGAGCTGAACAACACCGTACGGCAGATGGAACTTGCACGCGAGCAGGAAATCCAACGGATCTTGCAGAAGCTTTCGACTGAGATTGCACAGAGTGCAGACATCCTTTTGGAAAACTGCACGGTTCTCTCGGAGATGGATCTTATCTTTGCCCGTGCAGGGCTTGCACGTGAAATGCAGGCGTATCCGCCCACATTGAATCAAAGCGGTGTTGTTCATCTGAAGAGGGCACGACATCCGCTGCTCCCGAAGGATAAGGTTGTCCCGATTGACATCGAGCTCGGGCAGAACTTCTCCATTCTGCTGATTACAGGTCCGAACACGGGCGGCAAGACCGTGAGTATGAAAACGCTTGGTCTTCTCGCACTGCTCGCACAGTCCGGCTGCTTCCTGCCGACCGCACCCGATTCGGAGATTCCCGTTTATCGCAATATCTATGCGGACATTGGAGACGAGCAGAGCATCGAGCAAAGTCTCTCCACCTTTTCGGCGCATACGCGAAACATTGTCCGTATCATCGACAAGGCGGAGCAGGGCGACCTCATCCTGCTGGACGAGGTCGGGGCGGGCACCGATCCGGATGAGGGGGCTGCTCTTGCACGCAGCATCATCGCACATTTTTTGCAGCAGGGCATTGCTGTGGTTGCCACAACGCATTATGCCGTATTAAAAACCTATGCCTATGCAGAGTCGGGGATTGAAAATGCCTCCGTCGAGTTTGATCTCAAGACACTGCGCCCGACCTATCGACTTCTGATCGGGATTCCAGGGGCGAGCAACGCCTTTTCCATCAGCCGTCAGCTTGGTCTGCCGCAGGATATTGTTACGCGTGCTGAGATCTATATCAGCGAGGAACACACGCATTTTGAACATGTCGTCAACGAACTCGAACGGGAAAAGCAGGATTACGAGACCAAAAACTGCGAACTGCGCAATAAAGAGGCGGAGATAAAATCCGTGGAGGCGCGTCTCCGTGCCGAACGCGAAACGCTCTCAAATACGCGGCAGGAACTTCTGCATAAGGCGCGCGAAGAGGCGAACAACATTGTTCGTGAAGCGCGTCGCAGCGCAGAGGAAACGATCAAGTCGCTCAAGGAGCAGTTTGACGATCACGGGGTGAAGGCGCGGCGCAAGGCGATTCAGGAGGCAAGAAACCGACTGGACGAAGCATATATCCATGATTCGCTGCCCCAAAAACCGGTGGTCGGAAAAACAATCCATCCCGACGATATTCGGAGTGGCGATATTGTCTATATCGAAAGTCTTGCACAGGAGGGAACGGTTCTGTCTGTTCAAGGCAAGGAACTCACTGTTCAGGTGGGTGGACTGCGTACCATCGTCAAGATGAGTGCGTGTACATTTGTCACGCGAAAAAAAACAAAGAAGAATACCAAGGTGCATGTCGGAACGTCGATTGCGCAAAAAACGTCGGAAATTCGACCCGAAATTGATGTACGCGGCATGACCGTACTGGAAGCGGAGGCCGTCCTCGGGAAGTTTATTGACGACGCTGTATTTACGGGGCTGTCCAAGATCCTTGTGATTCACGGAAAGGGGACGGGGGCACTGCGGCAGGGGTTGCAGGACTACCTGAAACAGCATCGGTCTGTGCTGCGTTTTTCATTCGCCGATATCTCTGAGGGCGGAACGGGTGCGAGTGTTGTCGAGTTGAGATGAGTAGGAGGATTGTCCTTTTTCATAAAATATCCTTACAAAAATTGCAGTTTGTGATAGAATAAAGGAATTGGATTGTAGTCGGGCGCAGTGGAGAAATCTACGAACAGGAAGGTATCTATGCAGAAAAGCGAAAAGAAAGCGACAAAGAAGTCAAAGAACGGCTCCGTTCTCGGAAAAGCAATTCTCGCCATAGGGCTGACACTGTTTGTCATGATTATTGGCGTTGGCTGCGGATTCCTCACGGCAAGTCTGAATACCAGGCCGAATCTGGCAGAGGATATCGTCCCGC
Source organism: Centipeda sp. (in: firmicutes) (assembly GCF_057271695.1). Taxonomy (NCBI): domain Bacteria; kingdom Bacillati; phylum Bacillota; class Negativicutes; order Selenomonadales; family Selenomonadaceae; genus Centipeda; species Centipeda sp. (in: firmicutes). Next base: position 29,748 of record NZ_DBHIVL010000010.1, on the reverse strand, counting down.
CGGCATCGTCGCAGATTTATGACATCAACGGGAACGAGATCGCCAACATTCATGCGGCTGAGAATCGCAGACCTGTCGGCATCAACGAGATTCCAAAAAATCTCCAGAATGCTTTTATTGCCGTTGAGGACAATCGCTTCTACGAGCATATTGGAATCGACCCACGCGGGATCGTGCGTGCCGTCTGGGCGAATATTCGCGGACGCGAAGTCACAGAGGGTGGCTCGACCATCACACAGCAGCTCGCAAAGAATGCGTACCTGACGCAAGATCGAACGATGAAGCGCAAGATACAGGAGGTGTTTCTCGCACTTCAGCTCGAACGACAGTATACGAAGCAGGAAATCCTCGAGCTCTACATGAACCAAATCTATTTTGGTCAGGGAGCCTATGGGGTTCAGGCGGCAGCACGTACCTATTTCGGCAAGGATGTCAAGGATCTGACGCTGAATGAATGTGCGATGCTCGCAGGGATTCCAAAGAGTCCGAACTACTATTCGCCTCTCAACAACATGGAGGCAGCGACAGAGCGCAAAGCTGTCGTCCTCGATCAGATGGTCAAGTATGGCTATATCAGTGCGGGAGAGGCAAGTGCAGCCAAGAAGGAAACACTTGCCATTGTGAAGAACAACAACGATAGTGTCGAGGGGCCTTCCTATTTTGTTGACTATGTGCTTCAGCAGCTCGCAGAGAAATACGGAGACGATGCCATCTACAAGGATGGTCTGAAGATCTACACAACCATCGATATGGACTTGCAGGCAGCGGCAGAGAAAGCCATGCAGAACCTTCCGACGTATTTTACCGATGCAAACGGCATCGTGCAGCCGCAGGGCGCACTCGTTGCGATCGACCCGCATACGGGATACATCAAGGCAATGGTCGGCGGACGTGGCACGGATCAGTTCAATCGTGCCGCACAGGCAGTGCGGCAGCCCGGCTCTGCGTTCAAGCCCTTTGTCTTTGCGGCGGCACTTGAGAATAAATATACGGCAGATTCCATCATTGACGATAAGCCTCTGAAAATTGGCGGATGGGAACCGCAGAACTACAGCCGCAACTTCTCCGGAAAGGTTCGTCTGCGCGACGTTGTGCGTTGGTCGCTCAATGTGCCGACGGTTCGGATCGCACAGGATATCGGCATCGACAAGGCGATTTACTATGCACAGGAGATGGGGATATCGACCTTTGTCCTCGACGGAGCGACAAACGACCGCAATCTCGCGATTGCCCTTGGCGGTATGACGCGCGGCGTCACGCCGCTCGAGCTCACGAGTGCATATGGTACCTTTGCAAATCGCGGTATCCATGTCGATCCGGTTGCCGTCATCCGCGTTGTCTCGCGTACAGGGAAGGTGCTTGAAGAGGTACAGCGGAAGGAAAAAAGCGTCATTTCTGCTGCGAACGCCGCCACGATGACCGCGATGATGGAGGAGGTTATCCGACGCGGTACAGGCACGCGTGCCAACATCGGCAGACCGGCAGCGGGGAAGACCGGAACCACGAGCGACTATCATGACGCGTGGTTCGTCGGATATACGCCCGATCTGGTCGCAGGTGTCTGGATCGGCAATGACAGCAATGGCGACTTACATGGCATGGCGGGAGGAATGACCCCTGCCGTCATCTGGCAGTCGTTTATGCTGAAAGCGCATGCGGGTCTGCCCGTGCGTCACTTTGAAGGTGCTCCTTCTTTTGCCGCATCCTCGGATGATCTCCCCATCGAAGATTCCGAAAAGGAAAAAGACGACAAGAAAAAAACGGATGAGAAGGGGAAGGAAACAGGGAAGTCCGGTGCATCTGCCACAGGAAAGAGCGGAGCAGGTGCAAATCCTGCGCCCGCAGTGCAGTCCACACCGTTTACCGCCGAGGTTCCAGAGCCTGGCATGGGCGTAGAAAAAGGGCAGAACTGAGAAAGAGGTAATAGATTGAATGCCATTGATATACTGAAAGAACGCGGCTTTCTTGCGCAGTGTACGGATGAGGAAGGTCTGCGCAACCTTTTCGAACAGGAGCAGGTTTCCTTTTACACCGGGTTTGATCCGACGGCGGACAGCCTTCATGCAGGCCATTTGATTGCACTCATGGCGATGTCGCATCTGCAGAGAGCAGGGCATCGTCCGATCTGTCTTGTCGGCGGCGGCACAGGAACGGTCGGTGACCCCTCGGGGCGTACGGATATGCGCAAGGTGATGACCGATGATATCATCCGCCATAACTGCGAGTGTTTCCGCAAACAGATATCGCGCTTCATAGACTTTACGGATGAGCGTGCGATTATGGTGGACAATGGGGATTGGCTGCGTAAGCTCAACTATATCGACCTGCTCCGTGATATCGGGGCGCATTTCACCGTCAACCGTATGCTTGCGGCAGAGAGCTATAAGCAGCGGTGGGAGAAGGGGCTGACCTTCCTTGAGTTCAACTATATGATTATGCAGGCATACGACTTCATGGAGCTCAACGAACGCTACGGCTGTAAGCTGGAGATGGGCGGCGATGATCAGTGGTCGAACATCATCGCGGGCGTAGAACTTTGCCGCCGCAAGAGGAATATTACGGTCTTTGGTCTTACCAACAAGCTGCTCACAAAGAGCGACGGGACGAAGATGGGCAAGACGGCGGGCAGTGCGCTCTGGTTGGATGCGGAAAAGACTTCGCCCTACGACTTCTACCAGTATTGGCGCAATATTGACGACGCTGATGTCGAGATCTGTCTCTCGCTGCTCACCTATCTTCCAATGGATGAGGTGCACCGTCTTGCCGCCGCTGAGGGACAGGAGATCAATCGCTCCAAAGAGATCCTTGCATACGAGGCGACCAAGATCGTTCACGGGGATCAGGAGGTGCAGAAGGCGCAGGAAACGGCAAAGGCACTCTTCAGCGGCGGTGCATCGGCGGCTCTTCCGCAGATTCGCGTGGAGCTTGGTGAAAAGCTCGTGGATGCGCTCACACGCGGGAATGTATTCCCGTCCAAGGGGGAGGCTCGCCGTCTGATTCAGCAGGGGGGTCTCACGCTCAACGATGTGCGTGTTGCGGACGAGCATTATGTACTCAGCGAAGCGGATTTCTCTGATGGTACTGCATTGATCAAAAAAGGAAAAAAGAAGCACTATCAGCTTGTATATTGAGAAGGAGATCGAAGCGATGTCAGGACATTCCAAATGGGCCAATATCAAACGCAAGAAGGGCGCAAATGATGCCATTCGCGGCAAGATTACGACGAAGATTGGGCGTGAGATCACGATTGCCGTCCGTATGGGCGGCGGCGACCCGACGGGCAATATGCGTCTGAAACTTGCGCTTTCCAAGGCGAAGGCAAACAATATCCCGAAGGACAATATCAACCGTGCCATACAGAAGGGACTTGGCGCAACTGAGGGGAGCAACTACGAAGAACTCTTTTACGAGGGCTATGGTCCCGGCGGCACGGCTGTCATGCTCGATATTCTGACGGACAACCGTAACCGTACGGCGGCAGATGTTCGTCATCTCTTCTCAAAGTATGGCGGCAATCTCGGTCAGGACGGCTGCGTGTCATGGATGTTCAAGAAGAAGGCGGTCTTTATTGTCGAGCGTGAATCGTTCGATGATGAGGATGCTCTCCTTGAGATCGTCCTTGAGGCAGGTGCGGAGGATATGCGTTCGGAGGACGATGTCTTTGAAATTACTGCCGAGCCGGAAGCTTTTGAGGCGATTGAGGCGGTTCTCGGAGAAAAGGGAATTGAGACGGCATCTGCCGAGGTGACAATGGTTCCGGATACCACGGTTCATCTTGCCGACAAGGATGCGGAAAAGATGCAGACCCTGATCGATGCGCTCGAGGACAACGACGATGTCCAGAACGTCTACAGCAACTATGAAATGGACGAATAAACGGAGGTTCACCGATGAAAGTGCAGACAAGGTGTCTGCACTTTTTTAGGGAAATAAGATGTTAGTACTCGGTATCGATCCAGGCACTGCGATCTGCGGCTACGGCTTTGTAGAGCAGAATGGCTCACATCTGCGGGCACATGCCTACGGCGCAATCACAACGCCATCGAAAATGGCGGTGGAAAAACGACTTTTGAAAATTCATACCGAACTGGTATCACTTATTCAAACGTATTCCCCTGATGCAATGGGGGTGGAACAACTTTTCTTCAATCGGAATGTGACGACAGCGATTCCGGTCGGACAGGTGCGCGGTATTGTTCTTCTAGCTGCGGCTCAGAACAATATTCCAATCGTGGAGCGGACGCCGTTGCAGGTGAAGCAGTCGGTAACAGGGTATGGAAAGGCGACGAAGGAACAGGTTATATACATGGTGACGAAGCTTTTGAACCTGCCTGCTCCGCCTCATCCTGACGATACGGCAGACGCGCTTGCCGTTGCCATCAGTGCGGCACACTGTGTGGACAGCATCGCTTGGCGCAATCGAATGTAGACGGGGAGTACAGAGTCAATGATTGGATTTTTACGCGGAAGAGTTGCATATACATTTCCGGACTATTGTTTTTTGGATGTGCACGATGTTGGCTATCGTGTGTTTATCTCTCATCAGACGCGCAATCAGCTCTCTGTTGGCACAGAGGTCACGCTCTATATCCATACCCATGTGCGCGAGGATGCAATTCTCCTTTATGGGTTCTTTTCACAGGAGGAGTATGACCTCTTTCAGCACTTGATTGGGATTTCCGGCATCGGACCGAAGGTGGCACAGGGGATTCTGTCCGCGACTACGGCAAATGATTTTTATCACCTGATTCATCGGAAGGATGTCAAGGCGATTACGAAGCTTCCCGGGATCGGGAAAAAGACGGCCGAACGCATCATCTTAGAACTCAAGGATAAGCTCTCGGCTTCCTCCTTTGATGTGTCCGATGCAGCCGATGACACGGCCGCCTTGGGGGATGCGATGGGGGATATGGTTTCGGAGGCGATCGAGGCACTCCTCAGTCTTGGCTTCCAGCAGAGTGAAGTCCAGTCTGTGCTCAAGAAAAGGTCCGATTGGGAAAGCACGGAAGAAATCATCCGTTACGCATTGGCAGAACTGCAGCGTTTTTGAGAAAGGGGGGATTCACCGTTGGATATGTACGAGGATGAGGCGCTGGTGTCTTTCGAGGAGCAAAGTACGGACGGATGGCAGTACAGTCTGCGCCCGCGTCGGCTGAGTGAGTACATCGGGCAGGACAAGGCAAAGTCGAATCTGTCCAAATTTATACAGGCGGCACTTTCCCGCAACGAAGCTCTGGATCACGTCCTCCTCTATGGCCCCCCCGGGCTTGGCAAAACAACACTCGCGGCGATTATCGCAAATGAGATGGGAGCAAATTTTCGTCAAACGTCTGCTCCTGCCATCGAGAGACAGGGGGATCTTGCCTCTCTGCTCACGAACTTGCAGGCACACGATGTCCTGTTTATCGATGAGATTCACCGTCTCTCTCATCATGTCGAGGAGATCCTCTATTCGGCGATGGAGGATCACGCGATTGACATCATCATCGGCAAGGGGCCGAGTGCTCGCTCTCTGCGGCTGGATCTTGCGCCGTTTACTCTGGTTGGTGCAACGACAAAGACAGGGGCTCTTTCTGCTCCGCTACGTGACCGATTCGGGATTCAGTCGCGTCTGGAATACTATACCCCTGAGGCTCTTTTGCTCATCATTGAGCGTACGGCGGAGATTCTTTCCGTACGTATCGAGCGTGAGGGTGCTCTGGAGATCGCGCGTCGCTCGCGCGGAACGCCGCGCGTCGCGAACCGCATTCTGAAGCGTGTCCGTGACATCGCACAGGTGGCAGGAGAGAGCATTATCTCCAAAGCGGTGACGATGGAGGCACTGGAAGCCCTTGAGGTTGATGAGATGGGGCTTGAAAACAAGGATCGTCATATGCTCGAAGTCATGATCCAAAAGTTCTCCGGCGGTCCCGTCGGACTGAAGACGCTCGCAGCGGCACTCAGTGAAATGGTGGAGACCATCGAGGATGTCTACGAGCCGTACTTGATCCAACTCGGCTTTATTGCACGTACGGCACGCGGGCGGGTTGTCACGCGCGGCGGATACGAGCATATGGGGATGATGTTTCCCCAAAATGATAACAGACAAGGAGAATTGCTCTGAGATGAAACTGCTCATGCACATGTGCTGCGGACCATGCTCCTGCTATCCACTCAAAAAACTGCGTTTCGATGGCATTGAGCCGACCGGCTATTTTTTCAATCCAAATATTCACCCCTATAAGGAGTGGGAGGAGAGACTGGAAAATGCAAGGAAGTTTGCGGATCTGATGCAGATGGACTTCATTGCGGATGAGACGTATTCCATGCGCGAATTCCTCAAAAAAGCTCTCCCGGCGGAGGGTACAAAGAAGGGACGCTGCCGTATGTGCTATACATGGCGTCTGGAAGAATCAGCACGGTATGCGGCAGAACAAGGATTTGACAGTTTTACCTCGACGCTGTTTTACAGCATTTATCAGCAGCATGATCTGATGCGCTCTGTTGCGGAGCACTTTGCAAAAGAATACGGGATTTCCTTTTACTACGAGGACTTCCGCGTTGGTTGGCAGGAGGGCATCGATCTGAGCAAGGAGCTCGGGCTCTATCGCCAATCCTACTGCGGCTGTGTGTTCAGCGAGGAGGAGCGGTACAGTCGGGTGCTTCGGAAGCTCCAACGCAAGGAGAACAAAGAGAAGAAACGTCTGCGCCTGATGGCATGATAAGCGAAAGAAGGGCTTACGATGAAATCTTATCTTCGCCTGTGTATGTTCTTCCTCTGTGCCGTGTTTATCATGCTGCCACAGCAGGTGTCTGCTTCATGGCAGCCGGAAATCTCTGTAGGGATTAGTCAGGGGATATCTGAGATTCAGCTTTCGGCAACAAACGGAAAGCTGTCTGTCTATGAGAATCCGGAGCAAAAGCCGATTCTTGTGGTGCCGCAGGGGGGAACACTCGATGTTCGTATGATGCGGGAACAGCTTGTCGTAAACGGACGGGAGATCAAAGGGGAGCGTCTGGTGATTCAGCCCGAGTCCTCCGGATTTATCCAGGTAAATCATACCCCGTATCGTGGCTACATCGCCATTCTAAAGAGGACAGGGCTTACCGTTGTCAATTATGTCCTTGTAGAGGACTATCTCTACGGCGTCGTCCCGAAAGAGATGCCGCCGAGCTGGAATGTGGAGGCGTTGCGAGCGCAGAGCGTGGCGGCGCGCACCTTTGCCCTGAAAAATCGCAAGCGTCACAGCGCGGAAGGGTTTGATCTCTGCAGCACCTCGCATTGTCAGGTCTATGAGGGGATGCCGGCAGAGATGCGGACGACAACAGAGGCGGTTGACAGCACGCGTGGAGAAGTCCTTTTCTATAAGGGTGCAATCATGGATGCGCTCTTTCATACAGATTCCGGTGGCATGACGGAGTCCAGCGAATATGTATGGGGCAGCCCTGTGCCGTACCTGCGTGCGGTGACGGAGGTTCAAATGCAGACACAGCCATGGAACCGCACCATTTCCATGAGTGAATTTGCACAAAAACTGGAAAAGAATGGAAGGGCGATTGGAACGCTGAAAGAAGTCCGCTTGTCACCGCTGACTGTGGGCAAGGGGAGTTCTGACCGAAGCCCCTCCGGACGCGTTCGTTCGGCAGAGTTTGTCGGAACAAAGGGGCGCATCACACTTTCGGGCAACGAGCTGCGCTCTACATTTTCCCTCCCGAGCACGCTGTTTTCCATACGCGTCGGCAAGACGGACATAAACTTCAGCGGCTATGGTTCCGGTCATGGCCTTGGACTCTCCCAGTGGGGAGCAAAGGCCTTCGCGGACAAGGGGAAGAGCTACAAGGACATCCTCTTTCACTACTATACGGACGTTACCCTTGAGAAGCTATACTAGGCCAGGTGAACTACGAGATGGATATTTCTGATTTTGACTATGATCTGCCGGAGGAACGTATCGCTCAGATACCGCTAGAGCCGCGTGACAGCGCACGCCTTATGGTTTTGCACCCCAATGAGCATAGGATTGAGCATCGGCATTTTTATGAACTTGGCGATTTTCTAAGAAGCGGCGACGTTCTGATCTTCAACGATACGCGTGTCATCCCTGCACGGCTCATCGGTGCGCGCAGTCAAACGGGCGGGAAGGTCGAGGTCTTTCTCCTGCGCCAAATCGACAAAGACCAATGGGAAGTACTTGTTAAACCGGGGAAAAAAGCGCGTGTTGGCTCTGTCATTCAGTTTGGTGATGAACTTTCCTGTGAGATCATTGCCGATACGGATTTTGGCGGACGTATCGTACGATTTATCTACCACGGTATCTTTGAAGAAATTCTGGATCGCTTGGGTTCCATGCCTCTGCCGCCCTACATTCATGAAAAACTCGAAGACCGTGAGCGATACCAGACGATCTACAGCCGTGTAAAAGGCTCTGCAGCTGCGCCGACGGCAGGTCTCCATTTTACGGGAAATCTCATGGAACGACTGCGCGAACAGGGCATCCAATTCGGCTTTATCACCCTCCATGTCGGATTGGGGACATTCCGACCGGTTCATGTGGATGTGATTGAAGACCATGTGATGCACCGCGAATTTTATTCTGTTCCCACTGAGACGGCGGAGCTTATCCAACGGGCAAAAATTGAAGGGCGACGTGTTGTCGCGGTCGGTACAACGTCGATTCGCACGCTTGAGGCATCGGCTGCAAGCACGGGGCATGTTGAGGCAGGATCGGGATGGACGGATATATTTATCTACCCCGGATATGAATTCAAAGTCGTGGATGCTGTGATTACGAATTTTCATCTGCCGAAATCCACATTGATTATGCTCATCAGTGCATTTGCAGGACGGACGTTTACGCTTGAAGCATATCGGACGGCAGTGGAAGAACAGTATCGCTTTTTTTCCTTTGGCGACGCGATGTTCATTCCATCCAAATCGTAAAAAAGCAACGCGATCAAAAATCGCGTTGCTTTGCATTATGGAAGTTCTTGGAAAACGTCGCGGTGTTGATGGATGATTTCCGCCATCATCCGTTTCCCGTCGATATCCGGGTGCAGCCCATCGGTGGAAAGGTGTGGATCAAGAATCTGCTTCTGTGCATCATAGAAATACGGTTCGATGTCGATGTAGAAATCCTGTGACCGAATCCACATATTGACGGCAGTCATCTTCCACCTCCATGAGAGATCTGTTTCGGAATGGAAGGCGAGTGCAATGCGTTCCGGGTTGAGCGGCAGAAGTGTCAGGAAGATCGGGCGGATGTCATGGGCAAGGCATTTTTTTTGTAGTTCATCCAAATCATCGATGATGTCCTGCGCGGTTATGCCTGTTGCCCGCAGGCTGTTTGATCCCGTCAGGATCAGTAGGTTTGCGGGATGCAGGGGAAGCACGTCCTGCTCGAAGCGTTCCAGCGTTGTATGGGCGGTATCACCGCTCCGTCCGAGGTTGAGGCAGGCAAACGGCAGATATGTGGTATAGCTGTACTCAAGGAATGCGGGCGAGCTTGAGATTGCGCCTCCTCCGTGTGTGATGCTGTCCCCGAGTGCTGCTGCATAGAGGCGATTCTCAGGTGGTGCATCGACAGTGAATGAGGCAAGATCGGACCACGTTCCCACGGTATTTCCCTGCGTATCTACGCCGCGCACACGCCAGTAATACTTACCTGCATAAGGTCGCGCATATTCATCGTAGATGGCATTGGTGGCAGTGATCGTCTGTGCCCATGCCCGATTTGGATCGGGCAGTGTCCCGTGCTCCTGTGCAGGGGGATCGGTCAGCAACTCCACCTCATAATGCGTTACACCATTCAGCGGAATCCATTGATAGACGGGATAGATTGGCTGATGAAAATTTAGTATCAGATCGTATGTATTTGGGATGGGACGGTTCGGAAGCTCGGCGGATTTATCCAGATACAGCGGCTCTGCTGCGGAAAACTCTCCGATTGGCTCATGTTTGAGACCGAGGGCGCGAACACGCCAATACAGTTTTTCATAAGATGAATAGGAACGCAGATCCGCCTGCCATCCATTCGTGAAAATATTGCGCGTGCTCATTAGGTGATTCGTTGGGGAAAGCTCCGTACCGCCTTCTTTTTTTGGGGGGGCAGACAGGATCTCGACCTCGTAGAGAACGGCATTTGGAATGCTGTGCCACACGAGGAAGGGCTTGAGGCTTGCGGGCTGCTCCCTCGTATAGTGGTAGATGGGAATCGGGGCTTTTGCCATAAAGTAGGGCGTTGGAATCGGCGATGATGGGGAAGTTACCGCACCAAACATACCGTAGGCTGTAATCCGATAATAAAACGGGATCGGTGCGGAGGAGATCGGACAGGAAGGTGATGTAGTAAACTCTGTCTTTACATGCTCGTAGATTGACTCGTCAGAAACCGTTCCTGTCGTCTTGAGGTATGTATCAACGCGATAATAGCAGGGGTAGGGAAGACGATCCCATAAGAGTGTTGCGTCTCCATCTGTCTCCTGCACATGGGCGGTCACGTCAATCTGCCTCAGATTCAGGAGATCCATCCGCTCAATGCCAAAGATACATCCAAGAACGGCAAGGAAAATAATGCCCGTGAAGAAAAAATAATGCTTCATGTATTCACCTAACATACATCATTCAGAAAGTTGAGGGATTCCTATGGAAAACAAAGGCCTCGTCATTGTTCATACCGGTGACGGAAAGGGAAAAACAACGGCGGCTCTCGGGATGGCAATGCGCGCATGGGGGAATCATCTGCGCGTGCTCATTCTCCAATTCATCAAGGGCAGCTGGAAGTATGGAGAACTCGAATCCATCAAGACGCTCGCGTCCGTCCATAATTACATTGAAATTCGGCAGGGCGGTCTCGGATTCTCACAGAGAGGCAGCGGCGCAGAGGAAGCGCATCGGTGTGCCGCCGCAGAGCTTCTTCAGACCGCCATGGCTGAGCTTCAGAGCAATGCGTGGGATATGATCATCCTCGATGAATTTAACTATGCCTATTCCTTTGGATTCATCTCATTGGACGACTTGGAGCAGCTGCTTTCCGTACGTCCCGAGAAAACACATCTGATCTTTACGGGGCGAAATGCGGCGCAGGAACTCATCGACCGTGCGGATCTCGTCACCGAAATGCGTCTTGTCAAGCATCCCTTTCAGCAGGGGATCAAAGCGCAAAAGGGAATTGAGTTTTAAGAAACAATCAGATTATAACATATTCCCCATGTGTATGCCAAAACTCTATTTTGCCAAGCTATTGAAAAAAAACATGGAATGCGTTAAAATCTCTGTCATATCTTTGTAAATCATGATTTGTTTATGGATATGTGTATCATCCATAAATGATAGTAGAGGAGAGCTTTATATGAGAAGTGATGTTGTCAAAAAGGGAGCGACACGATGTGCGCATCGCTCACTTTTTCATGCCAATGGATATGGTTCAGATGATCTCAGAAAGCCTCTGATTGGTGTCTGCAACTCGTTCAACGAGATCATTCCGGGGCACTTTCATCTGAATACGATTGCGGAAGCAGTAAAACTCGGCGTGGCAGCCGCAGGTGGAACACCGATTGAATTTCCGTCGATCGGTGTCTGTGATGGTATTGCCATGGGGCATACGGGGATGAAATACTCCCTCGCGAGTCGTGAGCTGATTGCGGACTCAATCGAAGCCGTTGCGATGGCATCGGGATTTGACGGCCTTGTCCTTATTCCGAACTGCGATAAGGTTGTGCCGGGGATGCTCATGGCAGCGGCACGTCTCAATATCCCGGCGATCCTCGTCAGTGGAGGTCCCATGCTTGCAGGACGCCACCGCGGACGCGACATCAGTGTCAGTCAGGCGTTCGAGGCTGCGGGGATGTTTGCTGCAGGTAAGATGGACGCGCATGAAATGACGGCGATTGAGGAACACGCCTGCCCGAGCTGCGGTTCCTGTTCCGGACTGTTCACAGCGAATACGATGAACTCCCTGACCGAAGTGCTCGGCATGGGGCTTCCCGGCAACGGCACGATTCCCGCACCCTATACGGGTGAGCGTCGCTTGCTTGCAAAACAGGCGGGGGCAGTCATCCTCGATCTCGTTGAGAAAAATATCTGTCCGCGTGATATTATGACGCTTGAAGCCTTCGAGAATGCGATTACGGTCGATATGGGCATTGGCGGCTCATCGAACACGGTACTGCACCTCACTGCGATCGCGCACGAGGTAGGGATCGAGCTCCCGCCGCCGCTCTTCGATGAGATCAGCAGACGTACGCCGTATATTACGAAGCTGAGCCCTGCGGGAACACATCATATGCAGGATCTGAACGAGGCGGGCGGGATCTCTGCCGTTATGAAGGAACTCTCGAAGAAGAATCTGTTGCATATGGATGCGCTGACGGTTACGGGGACGGTGCGTGAGCGCATTGCCCATGCTGAGATCCTTGATCCCACGGTGATTCACAGTGTCGAGAACCCCTATCGTCCCGAGGGCGGTCTTGCAATTCTGCGCGGCAACCTCGCACCCGATTGCGCGGTTGTCAAGGCATCGGCGGTTGCGGACGATATGCTCACCTATCGTGGAACGGCACGCTGCTTTAACTCCGAAGAGGAGGGCGTCAATGCCATCATTGAGGGGAAGATACACGATGGTGATGTTGTTGTCATCCGCTACGAAGGACCAAAGGGCGGTCCCGGAATGCAGGAGATGCTAAACCCGACAGCGGTCATTACGGGCATGGGGCTGAAGGTCGGTCTGATTACAGACGGACGGTTTAGCGGCGCAAGTCAGGGGGCTTGTGTTGGTCATGTATCACCGGAGGCGATGTCGGGCGGGCCGATTGCACTGATCGAAGACGGTGATATGATTACGATTGATATTCCGAATCGTAAACTGGAACTCGAAATCAGTGACGAAGAACTTGCAAAGCGTCGCGCAAACTGGGTACAGCCCGAACCTAAGATCAAAACGGGCTATCTTGCCCGCTATGCGAAGCTGACGACATCTGCAAATGCAGGTGCTGTTTTGCGGTGAATGATTCCAACCCACGGGAGTTTCTATGCCTGTGGGTTGTTTTTATATGTGTAATTCGCTATAATGACGGTGCATTATTTTTGAAAGAGAGTGGAGGCTCATACCATATGCACATTGTCCTGGTCGAGCCGGAGATTCCGGGGAATACGGGGAACATTGCACGGCTCTGTGCCGGAACGGGCATCGAGCTTCATCTCGTGCGGCCGCTTGGATTCTCGACGGATGACAAGCATTTGAAACGTGCGGGACTGGACTATTGGCATCTTGTCAAGGTGCATTATCACGACAGCTTTGACGAGGTTCAAACGAAGTATGAGGGGCATCCATTTTATTTCTGTACGACGAAAGCAGCACAGATCTACTCCGACATTGCCTATACATCGGACGTGTTTCTCGTCTTTGGCAAGGAGACGGCGGGTCTGCCGGAATCGTTGCTGGCTGCCAATGAGGCACACACGATTCGTATTCCGATGCATGCGGGGGCACGTTCTTTGAATTTGTCCAATGCTGTTGCTGTTGTTACATACGAGGCTCTGCGTCAAAACGCTTTTGTTGAGTTAAGTCTTGCCGGAACAGGATGTGGGGGATCGCATAAAATATGAACAAGGAATTCGTTCGTGTCTGTTATCAGGAATTCGATTCATCGCGTCTCTTTACGGATGCGCCCCTTCGTTTTCACACGACCTTTCGGATCGGTGGCCCTGCCGATCTGCTCTTTTATCCGCGAAATACGGAAGAAGTACAGAAGATCATCGGTCTTGCAAGGGAATATGGTGAGCCGATCACATGGCTCGGCAACGGGTCGAATATATTGGTGCGCGATGGCGGTATTCGCGGTCTTGTGATACGATTCAGCCGTAAGATGGCATCCATATCGCGTGAGGATACGGATCTCGTCGTTGGTGCGGGGGCTCTGCTGAGGGATGTTGCTGCATATGCGCAGGAGAATGGTCTTGCGGGGCTCGAATTTGCCTGTGGAATTCCGGGGAGCATCGGCGGTGCAATCTTTATGAATGCAGGGGCTTATGATGATGAGATGAAGTCTGTCGTCGTTTCGGTAACGACCGTTTCCCCAAGGGGGGAGGTTCGGACGTATTCTGCCGAGGAGCTTGATTTCGGCTATCGTCACAGCATCTTTCAGTGCTGCGATGAGGCGATTTGCGAAACACGTCTGCATTTACGCGAAGATGACCGTGCACAGATCTTGACGCGTATGGAGGATCTGAACCAGCGACGTGAAAGCAAGCAGCCCCTGGCATATCCGAGTGCAGGAAGCACATTCAAGCGTCCTCCGGGATATTTTGCCGGAACACTGATCGATCAGACGGGGCTAAAGGGGCTTACCGTCGGCGGTGCACAGGTTTCGCAGAAACATGCGGGGTTCATCATCAACATTGGCAATGCGACGGCAGATGACGTTCAGCGACTGATCGCCGCCGTGCAGAAACGGGTTTATGCGAAACACACGGTAGAACTTTTTCCGGAGCTGCGCGTTATCGGAGAGCTTTGAGGAATTACGAGATATACATATGAGGAGAATGCTTTTTCCCCATGGAAAAATATAAAGAGCTTGCTGATTTTTCATCAAAATATTCAAATATTGTAATTGCACTTGGTATGTTTGATGGCATCCATATCGGTCATCAGGAAATCATACGGACGGCAGTTGCAAAGGCGCAGGAGATCAATGGGGCTGCGCTTGTTTTTTCATTTTCCAACCACCCGCGTTCCATCATTGCTCCGAATGCCGTACCGCACCGCATTGCAAGCGACGCCATACGCTTTTGCGTTCTGAAGAATCTCGGTGTGAACGCCTTGGTAGAAATCCCTTTTACGGCTGATTTTGCTGAGACGGGCGCAGTGGATTTTATCGGACTTTTGCAGCGGCATTTTTCGCCGAAATACGTTGTTGTGGGGGAGAATTATACCTTTGGCAGAGGGGGACACGGGACACCGAAATTGTTGCAGGACAGTGCTGAGAAATACGGTTTTCAGGTGCTTGTATGCCAATCGGTCATGCGTGACGGCGCACCGGTAAGCAGTACACGGATTCGTGCCCTCATTGCAAACGGGGAGTTATCCAAAGTCAATGAATATCTCGGCTATCCGTTTACCATCAATGGGACGGTGATTCACGGACAGGAACGCGGCCGCAGGCTTGGCTTTCCGACAGCGAATCTGGCACTGCGCGAAGAATTTGAGCATCTGCCGAATGGTGTCTATGCCGTAACGGTTCTCTATCAGGGGCATCTTTATCGTGCGGCAGCAAACATCGGAAACAATCCTACCTTTGATGGATGCGACCGACGGCTGGAAGTTCATATCATGGAGTTTTCAGGAGATCTTTACGGGGAAGAACTCATGATTTCATTTTACAAAAAAATACGAAATGAACAGCGTTTTTCTTCGATCGATGACTTGATTCGGCAGATTTCAGTGGATAAGGAAACAGCCGTGTATGTACTCACAAAAACTTTTCATTTACAAGAAAATGTTTCTATGGTAATATGATGAACGCTAACAGAACCGTGACTCAGATAACGACTAATCCGACGTTTTCTTGGTCAGTGGTGAAAAATTATGAGGAGGATTTAATATGCTCACCCAGGAAAAGAAACAGGAAATCATCAAGGAACATGCTGTACATGAGGGAGATACAGGATCCCCCGAGGTGCAGATTGCTGTTCTAACGGCACGCATCCAGTACCTGACGGAACATCTGAAGGAACACAAAAAAGATCATCACTCACGCCGTGGGCTTTTGAAGATGGTTGGTCATCGCCGTCGCCTTCTGAGCTATCTGTATCAGACGGATATTGAGCGCTATCGCTCGATCATTACGAAGCTCAACCTGCGTAAGTAATATTTCAGGACAAAGAGTAAGAGCGGGGGCTTCCCCGCTTTTTTGCTATCGGGACAAGGATTCTATGATATTTTGTCGAATGCTTTTGTTATATGGAACGATTTAAGAAACGAATCTAGGAGGATTTGTATGCAATGCTTTGAGATTGATCTGGGCGGACGAAAACTTACCATAGAACAGGGAAAGATGGCAAAGCAGGCGAACGGTGCTGTCTTGGTTCGCTATGGCGACACCGTTGTCTTGGTGACGGCAACTGCTTCGAGTGCACCGCGCGAGGGAGTCGATTTCTTCCCGCTGACGGTGGACTATGAAGAGAAGATGTATGCGGCAGGAAAGATTCCCGGCGGCTTTATCAAGCGTGAGGGGCGTCCGAGTAACGATGCCGTCCTCTGTGCGCGTCTCATCGATCGCCCCATTCGTCCTCTTTTTCCCGATGGCTTTCGGAACGATGTCCAGATTGTTGCGACAGTCTTGTGCGTGGAACAGGACAATCCTCCGGAAATTGCCGCGATGATCGGTGCTTCCTGTGCGCTGACGGTATCGGACATTCCTTTCATGGGACCGATTGCGGGCGTTCGCGTCGGCTATGTTGATGGCGCGTTTGTCATCAACCCGACGGAGGAGCAGCGTGCTGTTTCGGAGCTAAATCTCACTGTAGCCGGCTCTCATGATGCCGTGATGATGGTAGAAGCAGGCGCTAATGAACTTTCCGAAGAAGTCGTTCTCGACGCGATCCTCTTCGGTCATGCTGAGATTCGTCGCCTTGTCGAGTTTCAGAACGATATTCGGAGTTCCTGTGGAAAAGAAAAGATCGTTCCTGCAATTTTCGCTGTTTCCGAGGAACTGGAGTCCAAGGTACGTGCATATGCACAGGAGCGTCTTGATGCCGCAACGCGCAACAGTGACAAGCTCATGCGTGATGCTGATATCGCAGCGATTAAGGCGGAGACGGTCGAGCATTTCATTGAGGAGTATCCGGAAGCGGCAAAGGAAATCTCGCAGATCCTCTACAAGATCGAAAAGGGCATTGTCCGTCATATGATTACGCACGAGAAGATCCGTCCGGACGGACGTGCGCTGGACGAGGTGCGCCCTGTCAGCTGCGAGGTCGGCATCCTGCCGCGTACGCACGGCTCGGGGCTCTTCACCAGAGGACAGACGCAGGTGCTTACCGTCACGACGCTTGGCTCCATTGGAGATGAGCAGATCATTGACGGTCTGGGCCCTGAGACAACGAAGCACTATCTGCATCACTATAACTTCCCAGGGTACAGCGTTGGTGAGGCGCGTCCCATGCGAAGCCCCGGACGGCGTGAGATCGGGCACGGAGCACTCGCGGAGCGTGCTCTCTTTCCGATGATTCCATCGATCGAGGACTTCCCCTATACGATCCGTCTCGTCTCGGAGATCCTCGAATCGAACGGCTCGAGCTCTATGGGGAGCGTCTGCGGGAGCACGCTGTCGCTTATGTGTGCTGGCGTTCCGATCAAGCGGCCTGTGTCCGGCGTTGCAATGGGACTCGTGCGCGATGGCGATGACTATTCCATCCTGACGGATATTCAGGGGATGGAGGATGCGCTCGGCGATATGGACTTTAAGGTCGCCGGAACGACCAAGGGGATTACGGCAATTCAGATGGACATCAAGATTGCTGGAATCACGCGAGATATTCTCGCATCCGCTTTGGCTCAAGCAAAGCAGGGACGTGCGTTCATCCTTGAGAAAATGCTTGCGTGCATTGACAAGCCGGCAGCAGAGCTCTCCCCCTATGCACCGCGTGTGGAAGTCATTACCATTGACATTGATAAGATTCGCGATGTCATTGGAACGGGCGGCAAGGTTGTCCGTAAGATCATTGATGAAACCGGTGTGGATGTCGATATTCACGAGGATGGAAATATTTTCATCACATCTCCGAATATGGATGCGATGGATCGCGCCCGCAAGATGATCGAAGACATTGTGCGCGAGGTCGAGGTGGGAGAGGTCTATACGGGGCGTGTTACACGTTTCCTGAAGTTCGGTGCCTTCGTTGAACTTCTGCCCGGCAAGGAAGGGCTTTGCCACATCTCACAGCTCGCAAAACACCGCGTGGAAAGTGTCGAGGATGTTGTCAAGATCGGCGACCAGCTTGAGGTCAAGGTCATTGAGATTGACGATAAGGGGCGTATCAACGTCAGCCACAAGGCTCTTCTCTGATGATTCAGGTCTACACCGGAAACGGCAAGGGAAAGACAACAGCGGCAATTGGTCTTGCCATACGTGCTCTCGGGGCAGGACGACATGTCTTCATGATGCAGTTTATGAAGAGCCTTGCGTATAGCGAGCAGGACGTCTTGCGTGAACTGCCCAATATGACACTCGAAACCAGCGGAAAACCCTTCTTTATTGCAGAAGAGGGAATGATGGATGAAAAAGCGCGGGAACAGCTTGGCGATGATGTCGTTATCTTTCCAAAAGGGCATCCGCCTGCCGATTACGTTTCCTTGCTTACCGCCGGTTTCCATCGAGTGATAGATGTCATTGCCAGGCACGAGGCAGATGTCGTCATCTTGGATGAGGTTAATATTGCTCTGTCTTTTGAGCTCTTGCAGAGGCAGCAGACGGAGCAGCTTCTACAAGTCCTGCCTGCTGAAACAGAACTTGTATGTACCGGCAGAAATGCGCCTGAATGGCTGCTTGACCGCGCCGATTTGATTACGGAAATGCGGGAAGTGCGCCACTATTACGAGCGGGGTGTTTCTGCACGAAAAGGAATTGAAAATTGAAGGGGGACGTATGATGGAGTCGATGATTCGGGATATTGCACTCGCACCGTCCGGTCACGCAAAGATTGATTGGGTGAAGCGGTTTATGCCGGTAATGGCGGCAGCCGATAAGGAGTATTCGGTCACGAAGCCGTTTGCCGGCATCAAGATGGTCATTACCCTGCATCTTGAAGCCAAGACCGCCTATATGGCGACGATCTTCAAGCATGCCGGCGCAGAGGTTGCCGTTACGGGCAGCAATCCGCTGTCCACGCAGGACGATGTTGCAGCTGCGCTTGTCGAGGAGGGCATTCACGTCTTTGCATGGCATGGCTGCACGGAGGAAGAGTATTCCGTATTCCTCAATAAGGCACTCGATATCAAGCCGGACATCGTCATTGATGACGGCGGCGATCTGGTCGATATGCTCCATACGACGCGGCGTGATCTTCTCCCCGGACTCATTGGTGGCTCGGAGGAGACGACGACGGGCGTGCATCGCCTAAAGGCGTTGGAACGTCAGGGCAAGCTTGAGTTCCCGATGATTGCGGCAAATGACGCATACTGCAAGTATCTCTTTGACAACCGCTATGGGACGGGGCAGTCCACATGGGACGGCATCATGCGCACGACGAACCTCGTCATAGCGGGGAAGACGGTCGTTATCGCAGGATATGGATGGTGCGGCAAGGGCGGAGCGATGCGTGCACGCGGACTCGGCGCAAATGTCATCATCACGGAAGTCGATCCCATCAAGGCGATTGAGGCGGTCTTTGACGGTTTCTATGTCATGCCGATGGACGAGGCGGCAAAGGTGGGTGATATTTTCCTGACGCTTACGGGCAATAAGGACATCCTCTGCAAGCGTCACTTCGACGTGATGAAGGACGGAGCTATGATGGCGAACTCCGGACACTTCGATGTTGAGATCAACATTCCGGAGCTGACCGAGGGCTCGGCATCCAATAAAGTCGTACGCGAGAATATCAGGGAGTTCGTCCAACCGGATGGGCGCCGACTCTATCTCTTGGCAGAGGGGCGACTGGTCAACCTCGCAGCGGGAGATGGGCATCCTGCAGAGATCATGGATCTCTCCTTTGGTGTACAGTTCTTCTCTGCTCTTCATCTGGTGCGGCATGGAAAAGAAATGAAGAAGGGCGTTCATCTGATGCCGGATGAGATCAACGTTGAGATCGCAAATATCAAGTTGAATTCTCTTGGTGTCACCATCGATGAACTCAGCGCGGATCAAAAAGAATACCTTGGACTGGCATAGGAGAGACTGTATTGAATACACTGATCAAAAATGCCACTGTGCTTTTGCCTGACGGGACAACTCCGGTTGCCAACATTGCCGTTACCGATGATCGGATTGCGGCCGTGGGAGACGTTCCAGAGAGCTTCCAAGCGGATAAGGTTATTGATGGGACACAGCATTTTGCAATTCCCGGATTTGTCAATGCGCATACACACGCGTCCATGACGCTCCTGCGCAGCTATGCGGACGATATGAAGCTGATGGATTGGCTGGAGCAGATGATTTGGCCAATCGAAGCAAAGCTGCGTTCAGATGATATCTACTGGGGTGCAATGCTTGCGGCAGTCGAAATGATCCGCAGTGGTACGACGGCGTTTGCCGATATGTACGGACCAGATATGGAGCGCGTTGCCGAGGTCGTTGAGGTCTCAGGTCTGCGCGGTGTGCTCTCACGTGGTCTTATCGGTGTTGCGCCCGACAGTGACAAGAAGCTGGAGGAGAATGCTGCACTCTATGAGAACTATCATGGAGCGGCACAGGGGCGCATTACCGTTATGTTTGGCCCCCACGCTCTCTATACCTGTCCGCCGGACTACCTGAAAAAGATTGCTGCTAAGGCACAGGCACTTGGTGCTGAGGTTCATATCCATATGTCGGAGACCGTGGGTGAGATCGAGAACTGTCTCAAGGAATATGGCAAGCGGCCGTTTGCCCATGTCGCTTCGACAGGTATGTTTGAGAACGGAACGCTTGCGGCGCACTGTGTGCATCTGGATGATGAGGATATCGATATCATCAAGAAGTACCGAATCCGTGTTGCACATAATCCCGGCAGCAATATGAAGCTCGCCAGCGGAACAGCCCCCGTACCTCGTTTGTTGGAAGAGGGCATCTGTGTTGCGCTCGGTACAGATGGGGCATCCAGCAACAATAATCTGGATATGCTGGACGAAGTACAGTTAACAGCTCTGATGCACAAGGTGCATACGCTTGATCCGCTTGCCGTTCCTGCGCTCACTGCGGTCAAGATGGGGACGGAGTACGGTGCACAGGCACTTTCCCTCTACGATGTTGGTCGTCTGCAGGCGGGGGATAAGGCGGATATCGTACTTTTCTCCATGCACGGGGCGGCATGGACGCCGTGCCACAATCCCGTGTCACTCCTCGCATATTCTGCAAAATCCTCGTCCGTTGACACAGTGATGGTGGATGGAAAACTCCTCATGGAGAATGGTGCACTCACGACTTTGGATGAAGAGCGCATCCTGTTTGAAGCACAAAAAGTTGCAGATCGCCTGACAAAATAGTATACTGATGTACCGTAGACAAAGGTGATTTCATTTGCTATGCCTCCGCCCTCCTAGGGCGGGGGCATAATGTGATATGGAGGGATTGTTGTTGGGCAAGAAAAGTTCTGGCCGACGAACGTCGCGGTCTGTTTCCACCAAACGGAGGAGTACGGCGCCGAACGGATCAGGACGGAAATATGAACTCATTGGTCTTATCCTTCTTGCGTTTGCTCTGATTTCAGGGGTTGGGATTCTCGGACTGAATGTTGGTTTTGTCGGATTCTTTTTCGCGGACTTCTTTCGCTATCTCTTTGGTTGGGGTGCACCATTCGCTCTTTTGATCATCGCCCTCATAAGCCTGCAGTACATCATACATCATCGCGGGCTGCTCTATACAAAAAAATTCTTTGGTGTCATCGGCTTGTTCATTTCACTTCTTGCCGTATGGCATCACGTTGTTGTTCCTGTTGACGAGGAGATTCTCCCGCAGAATCTTGCAGATGGCGGGGGATTGATTGGCGGTGGGGTTCTCTTCCTGCTTCGCACCTGCTTTGGTGTGGATGGTGCAATTATTTTGCTGAGTACCATCATTGTCGGATCGGTTCTTTTGGCTACGACATGGTCGCTTGCCTCCGGCTATATGAAAACGAAAGAACAGGCAAAAAAAGGGGCAAATGCAGCGGGGGCAGCCCTCCAAACGACGCGCGAAAAGGTGAGCGTGGCGGCAGAGAAAATCGAAACGAAAACATCGGCGATTGTCCATGATACGCTGTCCGCCGTTCCGTATAATCAGGCAAACGATCCCATGTTTGCAGAGGAACACAAAGAACCTGACCATCCGGCCGTGGAAGAGAGCATGGAAACACCATCGCTTGAACCGGAAGCACAATCCGTTCCCCATGAAGAAAATGAGGTACATGAAGCAGAGCCTGTGCACGTGCATGATGCGCTTGTTACGACCGCAGAGTCAATTCCTATAGAGGAAGAGCAGGAAGATCCCACGCCATTTCTCTTTGACTATGAACGGGAAATTGAAACACAGGATGATGCGCCTGTTATGCCTGTGGAGTCGCCTCCTGTCAACATGGATGAGAGTGTGTCACAGGAGGAAGAGGATGCCGATGAGACTGCGGAGTATGCGGATGTTTCCGCCATTTCTTCGGAAGACGTGGTTGTTCCACCAAATTCCCCGCTTCCCACACCTCCAGCCACTGTCATCGCTGATGAGACGGGGGAGCGCCCTTATGAACTTCCCAAAGTCACGCATATTCTTTCCAAACACATCAAGAAAGAGAATGATACGCTGGCACAGGAAATCAAGGAAAATGCACAGGTTTTACAGCATACCCTTGAGAGCTTTCATGTGAATGCAAAGGTTGTCAGTTTCTGTCATGGTCCTGCAGTAACACGATATGACCTTGAACCTGCACCCGGGGTTAAGGTCAGCAAGATCACAAATCTTGCCGAGGACATTGCACTCCAGCTTGCTACCTCCTCGGTTCGTATTGAGCCGGTTCCGGGCAAGGCGGCCATCGGCATTGAGATCCCAAATCGCACACTGGAAAGCGTTCAGCTTCGTGAGGTTTTGGAGAATCCACAGTTTCAGGAGGCATCATCTAAACTTACGGTTGGTCTTGGTATGGACATCAGCGGACAAGCCATTTTTGCCGATATCGGAAAAATGCCGCATCTCTTGGTTGCAGGGGCAACAGGCTCGGGAAAATCCGTCTGCATCAACACCTTGATTTCGAGCATCCTGTTTAAGGCAACCCCCGATGAAGTAAAGCTCATCCTGATCGATCCGAAGATGGTGGAACTCTCAAATTATAATGGGATTCCACATCTCATGGTTCCCGTTGTGACCGATCCGAAAAAAGCGTCCTCTGTCCTGAATTGGGCGGTACAGGAGATGGAAAAACGCTATTCGATCTTCGCAAATCACGGTGTTCGCGATATCAAGTCCTTCAACCGTCGTTATGCGGAGGAAAAGCTCCCGCTTATCGTCATTGTCATTGACGAGTTGGCGGATCTGATGATGGTATCGCCAAAGGACGTGGAGGATGCCATTTGCCGTATCCTGCAAAAAGCACGTGCAGCGGGCATTCACATGATACTTGCAACGCAGCGTCCATCGGTCAATGTCATCACAGGGATTATCAAGGCAAATCTTCCGTCGCGCATTTCGTTTGCGGTTTCGTCTCAGGTAGATTCGCGCACAATCTTGGACCGCGGCGGGGCAGAGACTCTTCTTGGAAAGGGAGATATGCTTTTCTCTCCGCAGGGCGCACCTAAGCCGATTCGCGTGCAGGGCGCATTCATCAGCGATGAAGAAGT
This sequence comes from Centipeda sp. (in: firmicutes), assembly GCF_057271695.1. NCBI lineage: Bacteria > Bacillati > Bacillota > Negativicutes > Selenomonadales > Selenomonadaceae > Centipeda > Centipeda sp. (in: firmicutes). The sequence continues at coordinate 6,277 of NZ_DBHIVL010000010.1, read as the reverse complement.
CGAAATGCTGTTGGACTTCATTCGCGCACAGGGACAGGAGATCAGCGAGAATGAGGAACTGATCGATTTTATGGAGAGTGAGGCGGCGGAAGACGAAAGTGCAGACGCAGACGAGGTTTCTGTACGGTATGATGAACTTCTTCCCAATGCGATAGAACTCGTCATGTCTACGGGTCAAGCATCTTCATCCAATATTCAGCGCAGGCTCGGTGTTGGCTATACGAGAGCGGCACGTCTGGTCGATACAATGGAGGAACTGCGGATCATCGGTCCCAGTGCCGGCGGCAATAAGCCGCGGGAAATTCTTATGACATCAGAACAGGCAAAAGAACTGGTAAAAAGTCTCATGTGATGTGGGGCAGCGTATCATGTATACTGGTTTCTGATGCTTGGATTTCTATATTTTTTCTTGATTTTATGCTATACTTACGCACACTCAAGTTCTTGATGAACATGATTTTAGGAGGGCGATTACGTTGAAGTACATGACCGGAAATGAACTGCGTGAAGCATATTTGCAGTACTTTGCAGAAAAAAAAGGACACCTTCGCTTGCCTAGTTACTCCCTTGTGCCGGAAAACGACCCTACACTTCTTTTGATTGGGGCTGGTATGGCACCCCTGAAGCCTTTTTTTACTGGTAAGGTGAAACCTCCACTCCCTCGTATTACAACCTGCCAGCGTTCTGTTCGTACAGGAGATATTGAGAATGTCGGACGTACCGCACGTCATCAGACGTTTTTTGAGATGCTTGGAAACTTTTCCTTCGGTGATTACTTCAAGAAGGAGGCAATTCCGTGGGCATGGGAATTCCTGACAGAGGTTATTGAACTTCCAAAAGATAAACTCTGGGTTTCCATCTATCCAGAGGATGATGAGGCGCGCTCCATCTGGCTCTCAGAGACGGATGTGCTGCCGGAACATATCGTCGCCTTGGAGGACAATTTCTGGGAGATCGGTTCTGGTCCCTGCGGACCGGATTCTGAGATCTATATCGATCTCGGCGAGGAGCGTGGCTGTGGTGAACCAACCTGTGGGGTTGGCTGTGACTGTGACCGCTTCCTCGAGATCTGGAATCTCGTGTTTACGCAGTATGATCGTACAGAGGAGGGGGAGTACAACCTCCTTGCACACAAGAACATTGATACGGGCTGTGGCTTAGAGCGGCTTGCCTCGGTCGTTCAGAACAAGAGAACGAACTTTGAGACGGATCTCCTCTATCCGATCATCGAATATACGTCTAAAATTGCAGACGTGCCCTATGGAGCAGATCCGAAAAAGGATATTTCGCTCAAAGTCATTGCAGACCATGCGCGCTCTGTTGCTATCATGATTATGGATGGCATTCTGCCGTCGAACGAGGGGCGCGGCTATGTTCTGCGCCGTACACTGCGCCGTGCGATTCGTCACGGACGTATGCTTGGGATCACAAAGCCATTCCTTGACGGCACTGTAGATGCAGTCGTTGAGATTTTCCGTGATGCAAAGGATTTCAGCGAACTCCTGACAAAACAGGATTATATCAAACGCGTAATTCGAGTGGAAGAGGATCGGTTTGCCTCTACGCTGGCGCAGGGGATTGAGCTTTTGAATGAAGAAATCACCCGTTTGAAGGATGCGCATGAGACGGTTCTGCACGGTGAGGTTGGTTTCAAGCTCTATGATACCTATGGATTTCCACGGGAACTCACCGAGGAGATTCTTCACGAACATGGAATCACCTTGGATGATGAGGGCTTTCACTGTGAGATGGAGAAGCAGCGCACACGGGCACGCAGTGCACGCGGAGAAAATCAGGCGGTTGCTGTTCCGGATCTCTCGAGCATCGATACCGGAAGCCTTACAGAGGATGCCACGGCCACGAGTGCTGTAGTTGTTGCGATCTGGCGTGAGGGTGAACTTGTTGATTCGCTGCACGATGGTGAGAGTGCCGGCATTATCCTGAGCACGACGCCGTTTCATGCAGAAGGCGGCGGACAGGTCGGCGATGAAGGTGTCCTTCGCAGTGAACTGGGATACCTCTCCGTCAGCAATACGAAGAGACTTCCTGATGGAACGGTCTATCACCTTGCCTATGTCGAAGAGGGGCAGATACAGTGTGGCGACACCGTAGAGATTGGACTTGATACGAAGAAAAAACTCTCGTCCGCTCGTAACCACACGGCGACGCATCTCCTGCACGCAGCTCTTCAGCGCGTTGTCGGCGATCATGTTCAGCAAGCGGGCTCTCTTGTCACACCGGAACGACTGCGTTTTGACTTCACGAATTTTGAGCCTGTGAGCGAGCAGCAGCTGCGCGATGTTGAGGAGCTGGTCAACGAGGAGATTCTGCGGTCAACCGATCTTCATATCTCCATGATGCCGATTGATGAGGCGAAGGCACTGGGGGCTATGGCACTCTTTGGAGAGAAGTACGGCGATATCGTTCGTGTGGTTCGTGTTGCGGACTTCAGTATTGAGCTTTGCGGCGGTTCTCATGTGACAAATACAGGGCAGCTTGGCCTGTTCAAGATTGTCAGTGAGTCGGGTGTCGCTGCGGGGGTGCGCCGCATAGAGGCGATTACCGGGCGTGCTGCATGTGCATATGCGGCAGAGATGGCAAGGACTGTTCAGGAACTTTCGCATAAACTGAAGGCGAGACCCGAGGAACTTTGTGCTCAGGTTGATAAGTTTATGAGTGAGCGCAAGAGCATGCAGGAACAGCTGCGCAGTTTTGCTGAATTCCGTGATAAGGCAGATGCACAGAAACTGCTTATGGGGGTTCAAGAGATTGGGAACTTCCATGTAGTCCTTGGGAAAGCCAATGTGGACGCGATGGATGAACTTCGTAACATTGCAGATTTGACGTGTGAGAAACTTGAGACAGGCATTGTCGTCCTTGGAGCTGTTATTGACGATAAGGTCAGCCTTGTCGTCAAGGCGGATAAGGATGCTGTAAAACGTGGGGCTCATGCGGGCAATATCATTAAGGCTGCTGCAAAAGCGGTCGGCGGCGGGGGCGGCGGACGTCCCGATATGGCACAGGCGGGCGGCAAGAATCCAGAAAAACTCCCGCAGGCATTTGAAGAGGCGATTGCTGTGATCCGTCAGCAGGTCTCAGCCGAATAAAGGAATTGGTCTATGGCTGTCACTGGTTGACAGCCATATTTTTTAGAAGGGGTTTCATGGAAAATGACATCACCGAGCTGCTAAAAAAGCGAGTGTACCTATTCCTTATCGTTCTGCTGCTTATCGTCTTCTGTGCGTCGTTTATCCTGCTGCATCAACGAGGCGGATCGAATGAGTTCACGTTGTCCAATGCGCACCTCGTCTATGAACAAAGTGAGTTGCAGGCGGCGAATACGTCCATCGTTCAAGAGCTCCATATTGCGGAGGGCGACCATGTAACAGCAGGGGTGCTCCTTGTCACGGTACAGAGTGTGTTTTCGGATGAAGAGCTCACCCGATTGCAAAAGAATGTCGAGCTTGCACAAAGGAATGTCGAACAGATTCGATACGGCGCAGTTGCGGTATCTCAGAATCCCCGCGCATCCTCCGAAGGGCTGGATGCCGCACGAATGCGTATGGAGCGTATGAACGAACTCTATGAGATGGGGGCAGTCAGTGCAGCCAAAAGGAATGAGGCGGCTGCGGCATATGAGCAGGAAAAGAACGCGCTGACGATGGGAAGTGGACAAATGGCCGTACCGAATGCCGTGGCACTCAAGGCAGCAGAGGAGCAGCTGAAAAAGGCGGAGGAGACCCTAGCAAAAGCGCGCGATCATGCGGGGACAACAGGGCTCTTTGCTGTGCGAGAAAGTGTGGTTTCGAAGATCCACGTAAAAAAAGGGGACCTTATCGACAGTGGAGCTTCGATTCTCACACTCGATCTTGTGGAGAGCTGCTGGATTGAAGCCGAGATTTCTGTAGAGGATATGAATAGGATCTATCCGGGGCAGATTGTCCGATATCAACTGAGCGGTCGGCCTGCTGAGGCTACCGTTGAAGAAATTACAGATTCTGACACGGAGCCTGAAGACAAAAAAATTGTTCGCATATCTGTGCCGCATGATCGAATTACAGGGCATGAGGAAAACATTACACTCCATTTTCTGCCTTGAAAGAGCATGCGACTGAACTTTTCGGGCATCTTATTCTGTGCTATACTGTGAACGAATAGCAAGGCAAGATGGGGCACTCATGAGAGGAATCTGCATATGGTAAATGAAAAATTGAGAGATGATCTGACCGATCAGCTGTGTCGTGCAATCCTTTCATTGGATACAATGGAGGAATGCTATCAATTCTTTGAAGACATCTGTACGATAGGAGAGCTTCGTGCCATGACACAGCGTCTGGACGTTGCCCGTATGCTGCACGAGGGAAAGACTTACGACGATATCGTTGCACATACCGGTGCCAGCACTGCGACCATTAGCCGTGTCAAACGCTGTCTGAACTACGGTGCGGATGGATACACCCTCGTGCTGGAAAAAGGCATTTCTACGACGGATATTCATAAGGAGAAGAGCGATGAATTCTGAACAATTGATTTTAGAGACACCATATGGCACGCGCGATCTTCTTCCTGCAGATGCGGCGGCAATGCGCCATATGGAGAATATGTTGTCCTCCTTGTTCCTATGCTGGGGATATCATGAGGTTGTGACACCGACGATTGAACACTTGGAAACGCTTGCTCCACGAATGCAGGATGAGAACTCTCTTTTCATGTTGCTCGGCAACAAAAATAAGCTTCTTGCGCTTCGCAACGAAATGACGACACCGATTGCACGCCTTGTCAGCAGCCGTCTGAAGGATGATCCAAGACCGTTGAAGTTATCCTATATTGGCAATGTGTTCCGTATGGAGCAGACCCAGATGGGGCGACAGTGCGAATTTCATCAGGCAGGAGTCGAACTGATGGGGAGTGACAGCCCTGCTTCGGATGCAGAAATTATCGCGCTTGCAATCGAAGCAATTTTGAAGTCCGGAATCAAGGACTTTCAGATCCATATGGGGCAGATTGCCTTTCTCGATGCTGTCTTGTCCTATTTTGAGATTGAGGATGTGCAAAGAAAGGCGCTGAAGTCTGCAATCGAATGTCACGATATTGTGCTCATGGATCGAATCGTTGATGCATTGCCGCTCTCTGAACAGGATAAGCTGGCGATCAAACAGCTTCCTCTTCTGAACGGGAAAGAGGATCTCCTGCAAAAACTTTATGACTTCCCGCGCAGTGAGCAAAGTCACTCTGCCATTGACAATTTAGAAGAGATATATCGAATTTTGAAATCCTACGGATTCTCGGACTACGTCCGTTTTGATTTGGGCATCATTCGCGATTTCAACTATTATACGGGGATGGTTTTTGAGGGATACGCACCCGGGTTGGGATTCCCTCTCTGCGGAGGCGGACGATACGACCGCCTTTTGACAGAGTATGGACATCCCATGCCGGCAACGGGATTTGCACTCGGGATCGAGCGGCTTTTATTGACGCTTGAACGCCAGGGGGGGCGCGTACCGTCTCCATCCAAGAATTTCTATGTTGGGTATGGGGAATCATCCATCGGCAGCGCGATTCAGCGGGCATCTGAATTGCGTCATGCAGGCAATACCGTAGAGCTCGGTCTTCGCTCGCAGTCCTATGAGGAAGCGGAATCTTCGTGTGTGGAGCGCGGATGTGAGCAGCTTGAGTATTTTGAATGAAACAGCGTGTAAGGCAGTTCCTGCGGGCATTGTTCGGTCGCTTGGATGCGGAAGGACATACGTTCATCAAATCCTATTTGAGTGCAGCAGAGCAAAAACTGTTCTACGCAATGCACGAAGCGGATCAGTACCATGCCTTTCGCGTCGCTCTTACGGCAAAAAGAATCTATCTTCAGCAAGGATATTCGGATTCAGATGTGTATATCCTGCTGATACGATGCGCATTGCTTCACGATATCGGTCGTATCAAAGGGATGGCAGATATCTGGGGCAAGGTATTCGCCGTTCTTGCAGATCGGTTTTTTCCTTTTGCATCCCCTTATTTCCTACGGTGCAAGGATTCCCATGATGTGTGTGGACGCATAGGGATGGCACTCTATGTCCATATTGCCCATCCCTATATCGGAGCAGCGGCACTGCGTGAGATCGGAGATATCCGTGAGGCGGCAATTGTTGAGCAGCATCAAAAAAAAGCAGCACCGGAGGATTCTCCGGTGCTGTCCATATTAAAGCTGGCGGATGCACAGAATTGAGGAAGCACTGATAAATTCAGCCACGCCATCTTGACGCATCTTTTTTGCCCGCAC